>VGRA01000732.1 GCA_016875515.1 Deltaproteobacteria bacterium
CAGGCCCTTCATCTCCGCAGGCGTCAACGACCCGGCCTTCCGCTTCTTCAACAACACGGAGGCGAACTCCACGAGCAGCAGCGCGTGGGCAAGCAGCAGGCACTCGCCCCTGGCCGCGCTGTCGAGGAGGGAGGCCACCTCCGCCACCTCTGGGCCGTCCTGAAGGCAGGCGCGCACCAGCGCAGAGGTGTCGATGACGAGGCGCTTCGACGCGCACGCTCCGCCCGGACGTCCTCCACGATGTTCTTGAAGTCCTTGCCCTTGAACTGTTCCCTGAAGAGGGCGAGCCGCTCGCTCGGAAGCGGCATGTCATAGGCCTCGGCGGCTTGAAGCAGGACGGGCACCCGCAGCTGCAGGCTCCTCCGGTGGCGTGCGGCAAGCGACTTCAAGTGCCGGTACAGGTCCGGAGGGATGTCGCAGATGGTGAGCGTGGCCCTGACTGCAATTTGCAGTCAACGCCCCTCCCCTTCCCCCCCAATCTGCCTACGGCGCCGCCGCGACGGCCGGCCCCTTCAGCTTCACCACCTGCCCGGTGAAGGTCACCGTGGAGGGCAGCGGGAAGATGAAGAAGATGGCGCCGAGCACGCGGGCCGCGGGGGTGTACTGGGTCATCTGGTAGCGGACCCGCACCGCGCCGTCCCCGCCCGCTTCCTTGATGGCGGGCAGCAGCGCCTGCTTGAAGCCCGCCTCCAGGTCCGTACCGATGACGTCGAGGTTGCCGAACAGCAGCACGCCCGTGCGCGTCACCTGCACGAGGCCCAGCACCTCGTGCGGCTCGGTGATGTCACCCGCGGTGACGAACGGCTCCGCGGACGTGCCGCGCGCCGGCACCGACACGCTGTTGACCACCGTGCAGCCGCACAGCGCCGCTGCCACCACACCTGCCAGGAGTACCCGCGTCATTGCACCGCTCCTTCAAACCGGATGACCTCGCCCGTCACCGTGACGTACCTGTCCTTCGCCTCCACCCCGCGCTGGCCCGAGGCCAGGTTCTGGATGCTCTGCGCGGCCGCCTGCGCGCGCTCGAAGTCGGTGGTGGGGTTCTCGTCCAGGAACTCGATGTGGATGACCCCGTTGCCGCCCATGCGGGAGGCCTCGGCGGCGAGCGCGCCGCGGATGGGGCCGTCCAGCGTGGCGTGGCCCGCCTCCTGGTAGCCGGCCACCTGCACGCCGTAGCCGCGCACCTGCACGAAGCCCAGCGTGGTGTAGCGCCCCGGCGCGCCGCTGGTGGAGAGGAACATGCCCCGGTCGCTGGCGGCAGGCACGCTGGAGAGCGCGCCACCGCGCGTGACGGCGCTGCACCCAGACAGGGACAGGGCAAGTGCAGAGAAGACGGTCAGCGCGCGCTTCAAGGGACGCTCCCGGCGGTGGCCTTGCGAAGGCGGACGAACTCCCCGGTCACCGTCACCTCGCTGGGCAGGGGCAGGAAGAACAGGACGGCACCGGTGATGCGCTCGGCGAGTGTCCACGGCTGCTTCAGCACGCGGGCGTTGACCACGCCGTCGGCGCCGGCCTTGCGGGCCTCCAGCTCCAGCTCCTCGAGCGCAGCGTCCACCTCGGTGCCGGCGGGGTCTGCGAAGCCGAACACCAGCACCCCGCGGCGCGTCACCTGCACCAGCCCGAGGCTGTCATAGGGGCTCCCGGCAGGGATGCCCTCCGCGGTGACGAAGGGGCGGATGGGATCCGGCGAGGGCAGCCGCGTGAACGTGGACGCGGTGCACCCGGCCAGCAGCAGCAGGGATGCGGCGACAGGCCTCATGGGTACCGGACTGTCCACCATGGGACGAAGGTCCGTCCAGCAATATTCCCGGGGTGGGCGGACCTGCCGGACGTTGACCGCGTCCCGGGCGAAGGTGTACGTGCGCTTCCGTTTTCAATCCGGAGGAGACCCATGCCTTTGCCGCTTCGCCCAGCCCTCGTGACGGCCGCGCTCACGTTCGCGTTGCCCGCCACCGCCGACACGACGGGCGGTGACGGCCCCGCGCCGGCCCCCGCCGCCGA
>VGRA01000733.1 GCA_016875515.1 Deltaproteobacteria bacterium
CCCGGAGCCAGCGCCGCCGCCCGAGCCCGAGCCCGAGCCCGTTGATCCGCCCCCCGAGGAGGCTCCCGCGCCGGAGCCCTCCGACGAAGATGCCGCCAAAGACGCGCCGGTCCCGGACGACTTTCCTCCCGAGCACATGCCGGACGAGGACGCCCCCTTCCCGCCCGATGACGCGGAGGCTGCTCCCCCGGCCCGCCGGCGGGGGCTCGCCCGGCTGCTCGCGGACCGCCGCAAGCTGCCCGTGCTGGTGGCCGGGGTGCTGGTGGCGCTGCTCGCGCTGGGCCTGCTGGCCTTCATGTTCGCCGGCTTTTGAGGCCGCGCCGGCGTGCCTGCCCTCAGGGCACCCCGGCGTCCGGCGGCTGGACGGTCATCCGCGAGCCGTCGTCCACGCAACGGGGGAACACCCCCGAGGTGTCACACTGCTCGGTGGGCTTGCACTGTCCCCTGCAGGGCAGCCCGTCACACAGCCCCGTCTGGGGGTTGCAGGCGGTGCCGGGCACGCACGGGGTGAAGCACTCGCCGGCTGCGCACCGCGCCGCCGCCGCCCCCGCCCCGAGCGCCACCTCCGCCGCCACCAGCCCCACCCGCCAGATCCACCGTCTCACGCTGTCTAAGAGGCCTCCGCGGAGTGGAAGTTAAGCCCGCCTCAGGGCTGCTGCCCGGCCAGTGCCGCCCGCTCCCGCTCCACCCGGGCCACGCGCTCCAGCCCGTCTGCATAGAGGGAGCTGGGAGCCAGCCCCTGCGCCTGCGCGTAGCGGCCCCGGGCCGCGGCCAGGTTCCCGTCCGCCTCGTCCAGGACGCCCAGGTTGTACGCCGCGGCGGCGGAGCCGGGTTTGGCCTGGAGGTGCGCCTCCAGCGCAGCGCGGGCGGCGGGCAGCTGCCCGTCCTTCATCAGCTTCACCACCGGCGCCAGGGCCTGCTCCCCGTCGTCGATGCGGACGTGGTCCGAGTACTCGTTCGGCGTGATGGACGCGGCCATGTTGTTCGCCAGCTCCCGGGCCTCGTCCCGCAGCAACTGCTCGTGGACGCCCAGCTCGTAGGCCCCCACGGCCAGGTCCGCGGTGCGGTGGACGGCGAAGTTGCGCGTCAGCACCTCCTGCCCCCGGTGGGCGCACGTGGCGGCCAGCACCGCCTCCATATGCCCGTGGAGGGTCCGCTTGGGCGCGGGAGGAGTCTTGTTGGTCCCCGAGCCGGACTGCTGCGGCTGCTCCACCCGGAGCTCGTGGTTCCAGTCCAGCACCGTCACCCCCAGCCGGCACTGCGCAGACTCGGGCGGCAGCACGCGAAAGCGGGAGCGCGGCCCGCTCAGCTCCTCGTGCAGGGACAGCTCCAGCGCCCGCGTGGCCGCCACCAGCCCGCCCCCCCCGAGCGCCGTGGCGAGCGCCTCACGCATGCCCATCTCCCGCGCGCGGACCTCCAGGGACACGTCCCGGGCGGGTGAGAGGTTCACCGGTGCCGGACGCGTGCGGACAATGCCAATGGCCGTGGCGCACCCGGTGAACGCGGAGAGCACCGCGGCTGCGGCGCAGGCGAAGAGGGGCTTCATGGTGGACTCCTTTGAGAACGGCGTTGCGGAAAGTCAGCGCGTGGAGATGCGGGCCACCGGCTGGATGTTCAGGTCCGGGGACAGCTCCTGGTAGCTCACCACGCTGAAGGGCGGGTTGAACTCGTACTCCAGGAGCTTACGGACGTACCGGCGGATGTCCATGGCGGTCAGGATGACCGGCCGCTGCGCGGTGGGCGGCAGGTGGCCGCACTCGGACTTCACCGCCTGGACGATCTCCTGCGCGATGTCCGGCTCGAGCGCCAGGTGCGTCCCCGCGGAGGTCCGCTTGATGGAGCTGCGGATGGCCTCCTCGATCTGTGGATCCAGCAGGTACACCACGAGCGTGTTGGTGCCGCGCGCGTACTTGTGGCTGACGTAGCGCTTGAGGCTGGCGCGGACGTGCTCGGTGAGCATCACGTTGTCCGCCTCCACCTGCCCGTACTCGGCCAGCG
>VGRA01000734.1 GCA_016875515.1 Deltaproteobacteria bacterium
CTCCCGCTGCGCCTCCGGGATGCCGTGCCCCTGGTCTTGGACCGCCAGCTGCCACAGGCCCGGGCCGGGGCGCGAGAGCGTCACCGGGCCGTCGCCCGGGACGGGCAGCCGCAGGTCCTCCAGCGCGGCGGCGTCCGGGGCGCCGTCCAGCTTCAGCTGGATGGGGACGCGCAGCATGCCCCGCTACGTGCTGCCCACCTCCACGCCCGTCTTCACCGCGTCCAACGCGTCCAGCACCTCCTGCGCGGTGAGCCCCAGGGACGCCGCGTCCAGCGCGCGCGGCTTCACCATGGCGAGCGGCACGTCCGGCGGCGCCAGCACCCGCACGTCCGCAGCCCCCGGCTGCCGGTGCACCGCGTCGTGGATGGCCTCGGCGAGCCGGCGCAGCTCCGCCAGGTCCTCGCCGTAGATGCGCACCGCCACGTCCGTCACCGCGCCGCCGAGCAGCGCGTTGAAGCGCATCTGGATGGGCTGGGTGAAGGCGGGCGCCTCGCCGCCGCGGGAGGGTGGGTGCGCTGCTCCATCTCCGCGATGAGCGCCTCCTTCGTCAGCCCCGGCCGACACGCGTCTCGCGGCTTGAGGGAGACGAACACCTCCGCCTGCTCCATCCACGCCGCGGCGGCCGAAAGCCGCTTGTCCAGCGCCTGCACCTCCGCCTGCGCTTCGGCCGCGGCCGCCTCCCCCAGCGCGGCCGCGCGGCGCGCCTCGCCGAGCCCGGAGAGGTTGAACGCCTGCGCCACCCCCGCCTGCAGCTCCGGCCCCATCCCGCGGCTGTCCACCGCGCGCGCCTGCGGCTGGACGAGCACGGTGGGGTTGACAGTGAGCCGGGGCACCTCCCCGGCGAGCCTGCGCTGCAACCGCGCCGCCTCGCGCGCCCCCGCCACGTCCGGGGCCTGGGTTGCGCTGTCTACGGCCTGCTCGAAGGTGAGCGGCCCTGCACCCGCCAGCAGGGGGGAGCGGAGCAACGGGAGGAGCATGGCCGGCATCCTGCCGGACGGCGGGAAGGCCCGGCATGAGCGGTCGCTGAGAAAGTTCTCAGGAAGCCTCTGCCGCCACCAGCGCCTGCCAGGTCAGGTTCCGCGCCTTGCGGACGCGCTTGGGGGACAGCTCCACCCCCACCGCGGCGAGCCCGAGGTGGTTGGCCACCGCCAGCACGGTGCCGTGTCCGCAGAACGGGTCCACCACGGTGCGGGTGGCGGTGTGGGTGAGGACGAAGCGGCAGGCCAGCTCGCACGCCCGGCGCCCCATCCCGCGCGTCCAGGTGGTGGCACCGGCCTCCGGGAGGACGTCCGGCAGGGACCGGGAGAGATCCAGCCGGACGCCCCGCGAGAAGGCGAGGAGGTGGGACCAGCCGGGGCGCCCGTGGGTGACCGCCCCCGGCGGCGCGCGGCACACCACGCGGTGGAAGAGGGTGTCCATCCCTGCCTCCTCCGCCGCCCGGGAGACCAGGTAGCCCTTGTCCACCCACCGCCCATCCACCTTGATGTCCGTCTGGAAGAAGAGGACCACGCCGTCCTGCGGCACCGAGGCCATCACCCGCGCGGCGGCCTCGCGGAACCAGCCCTTCCAAGCAGGGAACGTCAGCTGCACCTCGCTCACGTCCGGCAGGGAAGTGATGACCGAGCAGCCCTCCAGCACGCCGTGGGCGGCGAGCCAGGCGAGAGCCTCTCCCTCGTAAACGGTGCGCATGCGAGACCCGGCCGCTTACGTTGGGCAGGCAACCGGCGCAAGGATGTGCTACCGAACCGCGCGCTGGGCCCACGCATTACTCAGGAGGAGCACCATGTCCGAGCAGGCGCCGTCACCCGACGTTCGTGCGCAAAAGTCCCGCAGCTTCCTCATCAACGTGATGATGACGTTCTTCATCTCGGTGTCGGTGTTCGTGGTCGGCACGTACTTCTTCGTCATCCCGTACCTCTTCAACCACGAGCAGCAGCTCAAAGAGGTCCGGGCTTGGGTCGCCGAGCACCAGTCGTTCGACGACGAGGCGACGG
>VGRA01000735.1 GCA_016875515.1 Deltaproteobacteria bacterium
AGACGAACTCGTTGCGGGCGGCCACCAGGTCCACGTCCGCGCCGGCCCCCACCTGGTCTCCAGGACGGATCTTCGTGCTGGCGCGCTCGCCATAGACGACGGGGGTGGCGTGTGCGGCGCCCGCGAGGGACGCGGCGGTGGCAGTTGCTGCGAGGAGGCGTGCGAGGAGGGCTTGTCTCATGGCAGCCCCCAACCGCGCCCCCCGGCGTCCCCTTCCCGCCCCGCCGCCCGCCCTGCATCCGGCGGTGCCAGCGCGTGCCCGGGCGTGCTACAGGGCCGTGGCACCATGGACGCACTCGAAGCCTACGAAATGGTGAAACACGCAGAACTCCTGCATGGCCGGCTGGAGGCCGCACGCGAGGCCGTGGCGCGCGCCCGGCGGATCGGTGGGCGGGAGAAGGACTGGCTCACGGTGGCGGTGGACCTGCTGGGCGTGGAGATGGAGGGGATGCGGCGCGTGCTGGACGGGACGCGGATGCTGCCCGAGCTCCTGGACGTCCGGCTGGAGTTCGCCGGGACGCTGCAGCAGCGCTGGGTGGACGCGCTGGAGAAGCTGGTGGCCGGGGTGACGTTCCACGCCGGGAGCCGCGCGCCGCTGCTGGAGGCGCTGCTGCCCCACCTGAAGTTCCCCAACCTGCGCAAGGCCAACCGCGAGGCGGTGGCCGCGTACCACGCGGACTTCGAGAAGCGGCTGAAGCTGTCTTACGTGCAGCGGATGTTCTCCGAGCCGGCGTGGGCCTTTGCCCCGCCGTGCGTGGAGGCGGTGCGCGCGGCGTTCACCGAGTGGCAGAGTTCCTTCTCCACCGAGTCGCTGGACGCGGAGCAGTCCGCCCCGCTGCGGGAGGAGCTGTGCGGCCTGGGCGAGAAGCTGGCGATGCTGACGGGCCAGGCGCGGCTGCTCGCAGAGGCGGCGCTGCTGCCCATGCCGGGAACCTTCGCGGAGCACGGGCTGGACGCCCGGCCGCGCAAGCGGGGAAAGCGCACCGCCCGGGCGGATGCCACGGCCCCTGCCCCGGCCTCGTCGGAGACCACCCCGCCGGCCGAGGCGCTGCCCGGGTCGGAATCGGAGCCCGCCACACAGGCGCGCGCCTGACGCATGGGGCTCGTCCCACTCCCCATTGACCCGCTCCTGACCAGGCTGTGCGAGGCGCTCGCGCGTTCCCGCTCGCTCGTGTTGGAGGCCCCTCCCGGCGCTGGCAAGACGACGCGCGTTCCTTCCGCGCTGCTCGAGTCGGGAGTGGGCGGTGGCAAGGAGATCGTGGTGCTGCAGCCACGGCGGCTGCCCACGCGGCTTGCGGCACAGCGGGTGGCGGAGGAGCGGGACGAGCCGCTCGGCCAACGGGTGGGCTACCAGGTGCGCTTCGAGGAGGTGGGCTCGGCTCAGACGCGCCTGCGGTTCGTGACCGAGGGGGTGCTGGGGCGGCGGCTGCTCACCTCCCCCCGCCTGGACGGCGTGGGCGTGGTGGTGCTGGACGAGTTCCACGAGCGGCACCTCGCGTCCGACATTGCGCTCGCGCAGTTGCGCCGCCTGCAGGAGACCTCCCGGCCGGACCTCAAGCTGCTGGTGATGTCCGCCACGCTGGAGGCGGAGCCGGTGGCGCGCTACCTGGGCGGGGCGGAGCGGCTGCGCTCGGAGGGGCGACGCTTCGAGGTCACCACCGAGTACCTGGAGGCGCCGGACGAGCGGTTCCTGGACCAGCAGGTGCTTTCCGCGCTCAAGCGCACCGTGGCGGCGGGACGGGACGGGGACATCCTGGTCTTCCTGCCCGGCGCCGGGGAGATCCGGCGCGCGCTCGAGACGTGCGCCCCTTACGCCGAGGGACAGGGGATGGTGCTGCTGCCGCTGCACGGGGATCTCCCCCCCGCGGAGCAGGACCGCGCGGTGCGGCCGGCGCGGCAGCGCAAGATCATCCTCTCCACCAACGTGGCGGAGACCTCGGTCACCATTGACGGCGTGGGGGTGGTGATCGACGCGGGCCTGGCCCGGGTGGCCT
>VGRA01000736.1 GCA_016875515.1 Deltaproteobacteria bacterium
CACCTGGCCGCTCCCCGAGGCGCAGCTGGACCGCTTCCTCATGCGCGTCCGGGTGGGCTACCCGGCGGAGGGGGCGGAGCTGGACATGCTCTCCACCTGGCACGCGCGGGGCAGCCGGCCTCCCGCCCTGGAACCCGTCCTGGGCCCCGGGGAGCTCGCGGGCCTTCAACGGGCGGCGGCTGGGGTGAAGGTGGACCGCTCCGTGCTGGCCTACGTGGTGCAGTTGGTGCAGTCCACGCGCCGCCACCCGCGGGTGAAGCTGGGGGCCTCGCCCAGGTCCGCGCAGGCGCTGCTCGCCGCTGCCCGCGCGCGCGCCGTGCTGGGGGGAGAGTCCTTCGTCACCCCAGACGACGTGAAGGCCACCGCCGTCCCGGTCCTCAACCACCGGCTGCTGCTTCACCCCGAGGCCGAGGTGGAGGGGGTGAGCGCGGACGACGTGCTGGCCGAGACGCTCGAGCGCGTCCCCGTCCCGCGGTGATCTCCCGCCCCGTCCCCACCGCGCGCGCCTTCGCGCTGCTCTCCGCCGGGCTGCTGCCCGCCGTGCTCGTCCCCTGGCACGTGGGGTTCGCCTGGGCGGTGCTGGGCCTGGACGCCGCCCTGGCACTGCTGTGCGCGTTGGATCTCCTCCGCGCCCCCCGCCCGGCAGACGTGGCGCTCTCGCGGGAGGTGGCTCCTCGCCTCTCGCCGGCGCGCCCCCACCCCGTGCGCGTCCGCGTGGAGAACCTGTGCGGCGCGACGTTGCGGGGAGCGCTGCGGGAGGTGCCCCCCACAGGCGCAGCGGTGGCAGACCACCACCAGCGCTTCGCATGCCCACCGGGGGCCGCTGCCACCCTCACGTGGACGCTCACCCCGCTCGCCCGCGGGCCGCTCCGGCTGGGCGACGTGCACCTGCGGCTGGAGGGGCCGCTCGGGCTGTGCGCCCGGCAGTTCTCCGTCCCGCTCCCGGAGACGGTGAAGGCCTGGCCCGATCCGGGCGAGGTGGCGCGGGACGCCCTGGCACTGGCACTCGCGGCACGTGCTGGCCAGCGCGCGCTCCGCAAGGCGGGAGAAGGGCGCGAGTTCGAGTCGCTCCGCGAGCACCGGCCCGGGGATGACCTGCGCTCGGTGGACTGGAAGGCCTCCGCCCGGAGGGGGCGCACCATCGTCCGCGAGCACCGCCCCGAGCGGAACCAGCGCGTGCTGCTGCTGCTGGACTGCGGCCGCCACATGGCGGGCGCCGTGGACGGCCGGCGCAAGCTGGACTGGGCGGTGGACGCGGCACTGCGGCTGGCGCACGTCTCGCTCGGGCAGGGGGACCAGGTGGCCGCGGTGGCCTATGCGCGCTCCGTCCTGCGCGCCGTGCCGGCCCAGTCCGGCGCCGCGGGGCTGCGGCCCCTCCTGGAGGGACTGGCGGAGGTGCAGGCAACGTTCGAGGAGAGCGACGTAGGGGCCGCACTGGAACTGGCCTTCGCGCGCCAGCACCGGCGCTCGCTGGTAGTGGCCTTCACGGACCTGCTGGACGCGGACGGCTCGGAGCGGCTGCTGCAGCGGCTGGCCGCGCTGGGCCGGCGGCACCTCCCGGTGGTCGTGTCGCTCTCAGACCCGGAGGTGGCCCGCGCGGCGCTCCACCCGCCAGCAGACGAGGACGCCGCCTATGCCCGCCACGTGGCGGCGCGGCTGGAGGCAGACGCGCACGCCGCGGTGGCGCTCCTCCGCGCCGCCGGCGCCCACGTGGTCCGCGCGCCCGGGGCCGGATTCTCGGCCGCCGCCGTGAACGCCTACCTGGAACTCAAGGGACGCGGCGCCATTTGAAAGCGCTTGACGTTTCCGCTTGGATGAGGAACCCCCTCATCCGGGCAATTCGCCGCTGGCGAACGGCCCCTCCGATCGCTCCGGGGCCGGTAAATCGGCCCCGGAGCGAGGGGGTTTACAAGCACCCGGAAACCCCTCCAACAGTTGCGCTTCTGCATCATCAAAGGAGGCGCAACACCGTGGCGGAGGCAGTTCGGGAATTG
>VGRA01000737.1 GCA_016875515.1 Deltaproteobacteria bacterium
TCCCCAGAGGCACCTCCGCGGTGGCGGGCACCACCCCCAGCTCCCGCCCGTCCAGGAAGGCCGTGCTGCCCTGGGGACCGTCCACCGTGACCGTCCCCTTGCCCTGCTTGGCGAGCCGCTTGCGAGCCTTCTCCAGCTCGGAGGCGAAGGCCGGCGGGAAGCGCCCCTCCTCCAGCGAGAACGCGGGGTCCAGCCGCGCCAGCGCCGCGAAGGCCTCCTTGGTGCCGCGGTCGTCCTGCGTCCGGAAGCAGGCCTGCGCGAGCGACAGCTGGGCCTCCTTGACCTTCTCGAACACGGCGTAGGCCGGCGCTGCCAGCTGCGCCTCGATGCCCGCCTTCAGCTTGGAGACGGCCTCGTCGAACCGCAGCTCGCCCAGCGCCTCCTGCCCGGCCTCGATGAGCCCCACCCCCTTCTGGGCGGCCGCCGCCGAGTCCCCGTCGTCCGCCTTCGCCGCCGGCGCGCCCTTGCGGGACGGCGCCTCGCCACCGGGCATGGGGAACAGCTGCAGCGCCTCATCCCGGGCGGCAAGCTCGTCCCGCAGCAGCCGGGTGAACTTCTCCGCCGAGGCGGCGTCCGCCCCGTCACCGGCCAGCAGCGGCACCAGAACCACCTTGGGCGCGTCCGCCCCCGCCCATGCCCGGGAGGGCAGCGCGCCGAACAGACCGACCGCCTGGGCGAGCAGGGTGACGAGCCAGCCCGCCCCGGCCCGGCGTTGCCATGTGGAAGTGAACATGCGTTAGACGCTCCGCGGGGGGCCGCCGGGCGCATGAAAAGAAACGTCCCCGGCCCCCGAAAAACAGGCCCCGCACGCTATGGTCCGCTCGCGGCCCGGTCAACGAGCCACCCCTGCCTGCTGTCCCGCTGCTGCGTCACCTCCACCCTGCCATGCGCCTGTCCCTGGCCACCCGCATCTTCCTCGGCTACGCGGCGGTGCTCGTCACCTTCGGCGCGGTGTCCCTGTTCGCCGTGCAGGTGATGCAGCAGAACCAGCTGGAGCACCGGCTGGTGAGCCAGGGCTACCTACCGCTCGTGCAGGAGATGGCGGCGCTGGAGACGTTCCAGGTGAACCAGGGCGGGGACCTGGAGCGCATGCTGTCCGAGCAGAGCGTGGAGACGCGCCGGGCGCTCGTCCGCCTTGCCCGGCTCTACAACGCCGCGCTGATGGACCAGCAACTGGGCTCCGCCCGCACCCGGGCCCGGGACATCCGCACCTTCGCCCCGGAGTCCGAGCAGGCCTTCCTCGCGGAGCTGGAAAGCCGGCTGGGGGAGCTGTCGCGCCGCCACGGGGAGTTCGCCGCCGCGGCCGACCGGCTCTTCACCGCGCTGGAGTCCAGCGCCCCCGAGCCGCCCCGGCTCACGGCACAGGGGGAGACGCTGCAGGGGCTCTCCCGGGCGCTGGCCACGGACCTGCGCAAGGCGAAGTTGCAGGTGGAGGGGCGCATCCGGGACCGCGTGGACGCCGCCGAGGCGCGCGCGCGGCGGACGGGGGCGGCCATCATCGGGCTGTCGCTGCTGGCCACGCTGGTGGGGCTGGCCGCCACGGCGCTGTCCGCCCGGACGCTGCGCCCGGTGAAGACGCTGATGGAGAACGTCTCGCGCATTGGCCGGGGCGACTACCCGGACGAGGTGGGCGTCCAGGGAGAGGACGACATCTCCCTGCTGACGCGGGAGGTGAACCAGATGGCCCGGCGGCTCCGCGAGCGCGAGGCCCAGCTGCGCGCCCAGCAGGAGGCGCTGCTGCGGGCCGAGCAGCTGGCCGCGGTGGGGCGCGTCACCGCGCAGGTGGCCCACGAGGTGCGCAACCCGCTGTCCTCCATCGGCCTCAACGTGGAGCTTCTGGATGAGGCGGTGGCCCGTGCCCGGTTCGACACGCCGGGCGACGCGGCGGAGGCCCGCACCATGCTGGGCGCCATCACCCGCGAGGTGGACCGCCTGGCCGCCGTCACCGAGCAGTACCTCTCCATGGCCCGCCCCCAGCGCCCCGGCCCG
>VGRA01000738.1 GCA_016875515.1 Deltaproteobacteria bacterium
TCTCGGCGTTCGCCATGCCCGCGTTGCTCTTCTTCCGGAGGGAGGCTGGGCCGTGGCTCTTCCTCTCCCTGCTCGCCCTCCCGTTCGCGTTGGGTCCCCTGAAGACCGTCTTCACGCAGGAAGGTGCCGCCTTGAACGGCGCGCTGCACGGGACCGCGCGGCTGCAGCTCGTCTTCGGCGTGCTGTTCTCCCTGGGATGGGTGCTGCGGTGAAGTGGACGCTCCGTGAGGTGCGCTGGACGCTGAAGTCCCCCGTCACCACGTCTGCCGCCACGGTGAGCCGGCGGGACGCGGTGCTGGTGAAGCTGGAGCACGAGGGCACCGTGGGGCTGGGCGAGGCCTCGCCGCTCATGGAGTTCGGCGGGGAGCCGTTCACCCAGTGCCGCGCCGCGCTGGAGGAGTCCACCCGGCAGCTTGCCCGCGCCCCCACCGGTGCGGCAGACGTGGAGCGGCTGCTGGAGCGGGCGCCCGGGCTCCGCAACGCCCCCGCCGCCCGCTTCGCGGTGGAGCAGGCGATGTTGGACTGGGTGGCGAAGCGGATGGGCCTGCCGCTCCGGAAGCTGCTGTCACCCGGCGCAGCCCGGGAGTTGGCCGTCAACGCCTTGCTCGTCTCCAACGAGCCGCACGCACTACGGGGCGAGGCAGCGACCTGGCGTGAGCGGGGCTTCTCCACGCTGAAGCTCAAGGTGGGGGGCCGTTCGCCCGCGGAGGACCTGCTGCGCGTGCGCGCCGTGCGCGAGGGGGCGGGCCTGGACGCGAAGATCCGCCTGGATGCCAACGGCGCGTGGGACGTGGAGAAGGCCGCTCACGCGCTGCGGCTGCTGGGTGAGGTGGGACTGGAGCTGTGCGAGCAGCCCACGCCGGTGCGGGACCCGGACGCGCTCGGTGAGGTGGCACGGCGGAAGCTCTGCCCGGTGGCCGCGGACGAGGGGTTGGTGGTGGCCGCCTCCCGGGAGGCCCTGGCGCGAGAGGCGGACGTGCTGGTGCTGAAGCCCGCCCTGCTCGGTGGGCTGCTGCCTGCGCTCGCGCTGGGGCGGAAGGGGCGCGCGGCCTACGTGACGGCCGGTTACGAGGGGCCCATTGCCCGCGCCGGCGCTGCGCACCTGGCCGCTGCGTTGCCGAGGAGCAAGCTCGCCCACGGTCTCCACACCGGCGCGTTGCTCGAGAAGGCAGACTCTCCGCTGGACGCGGTGCGCGGCGCGCTGAAGCTCCCGGAGGCCCCGGGGCTTGGACTGGGGACCGAGGTGTTCGGTTGAGCAGCCGCCCCTGTCCGGTCTGGGCGCACGCGCAGGTCCGGCCACACGAGGTGGCGCTCGTTGACGGAGCGCGCCGCTTCACCTGGGCAGAAGTGGACCGCGAGGTGGTCCGCGCGCACCGGGCGCTTCTGGCTGCCGGGACCGGGGCAGGGGACAGGGTCGCGGTGTTGGCACGCAACCGCGCCGAGTTTGCCTGGACTGCCTTCGCCGCGGCGAGGGCGCGGGCGGTGCTGGTCCCGCTCAACGCCCGGCTGACGGCGCAGGAACTCGGCCCGCTGGTGTCGCGGGTGACGCCCGCGGTCGTTCTGGCCGAGCGCGCGCTGGTGGACCGGCTGCCGGGGGCCGCGGCGTTGGAGCCGTTTTCGGCCCCGGCCCTTGTCACCGCGGAGCCGGCGCCCACCGTCGATGACGCGCCAGACCGCGCGTGGCTGTTCACCTCCGGTACGACGGGCGTGTCCAAGGCTGCCGCGCTCACCGGGGCCAACTTCACCGCGTCTGCCCGCGCCTCGGCGCTGAACCTGGGCGGGGGTGAGGACAGCTGCTGGCTCGCGTGCCTGCCGCTCTTCCACGTGGGGGGGCTGGCCCTGTTGTGGCGTGTTGCGGAAGGGGGTGGCCGCGCGGTGCTCCAGGACGGCTTCCAGGCCGAGCGCGTGCTCTCGGCCCTGGAGGCGGAGCAGGTGACGCACCTGTCCGTGGTGCCTACCGGGCTGCGGCGGCTGCTGCAGCTGGGGG
>VGRA01000739.1 GCA_016875515.1 Deltaproteobacteria bacterium
TCCCCCCCGCCGCGCACCTCCTGCACCTCCGCCTCCAGCCCCCCGGCGAACTCCAGCTGCTGCCCGGGCTTCAGCCCCTTGCTCGCCTGTCCCAGGCACAGCCACTCCACCGCCTCCACTGGCTGCTGCAGCGCCTCGTGCGCGGCCCCGGGCGCCGCCGGCCCCACCAGCAGCAGCTCCGCCCGGCCGCCCGTCCCACGCTTGTGGCCCAGCAGCCGCGCGGGCACCACCCGCGTGTCGTTCACCACCAGGAGATCCTCCGGACGCAGCCAGCGCCCCACATCCCGGAAGTGCGCGTGGTGCGCGCGGCCGGAGGCACGCTCCACCGCGAGCAGCCGCGAGCCGTCCCGCTCCGGCAGCGGCGCCTGCGCCACCTGCTCTGGGGGAAGATGAAAGTCGAAGTCGTCCAGCGTCATGGGCAGGCACGGGGCACTACCACGAAGCGGCCCCCGCCGTGGCGCCTAGTAGATCCGCTGCAACTCCGCGCCCGGGTAGTAATGGCCAAGGATGCGCCGGTAGTCCCACCCATCCTCCGCGTACGTCCGCGCCCCCACCTGGCAGAGCCCTGCCCCGTGTCCGTAGCCGCGGCCCCTCAGCACCACCGGCTGCCCCTTCTTCCTCGGCTGCACCACGTCGAACCACAGGCTCTTCACCCGCGTGTAGCCCGCCTTCTGGCGGAAGCTGACCGCGTCCATCCGCCGTCCCCCCGAGCGCAGCCCTTGCACCCGCCCCGTCGCGCTCCGCTCCTCCACCTCAAGCTTCTTCACCTCGGTGCCGAACAGCGCCTTCAGCTCCGCCGCCGGGAGCGCCAGCTCCCAGAACGCCTGCGGTGTGCGCCCGCAGGTGCAGGGCACCGAGGCCAGGTACGGGAGCGGGCGGCCCAGCGCGGATTGGCCGCTCTCCGTCCGTCCACCGCAGGAGGCATGGAAGTACGCCTCGATGGGGGCCAACTCCACCGTCAGCACCTCGCCGTGCGTGGCCTTCACCGCCGCCCGCGTGCGTGCCTCCTCCCGCGCAAGGCCCCCGTACACCTGGTGCAGCACGCTGCTCCCCAGGTGGAACGGCTGGCCCAGCGCCTCCAGCTTCTTCTGCAGCGCGTAGGTGCGCGCCGCCACCGCCTGCGCCTTGAGCGCCTCCTCCGGGAAGCTGGGCGGCATCTCGCTGCCCAGCACCGCGGCCAGGTACTGCTCCAGCGTCACCACGTTCACCAGCTGCAGCCGCCCCTTGTTCGCCCGAACCACCACCTCGCCGCGCACGGACCGGCCGGCCGCGGTCAAGGTCTCGCCCTCCCCCGCGCGCACCCGCACCGCCTCCCGGGGGGACGGCTCGCCCCTCAACCACACCCCCCCGGGGGCGAGCGTCACCTCAACCTGCTCCCCCGCCCAGGGCGCGAACTCCCCCTCGTCCACGTCCGGCCCCAGTGACAGGCCGCGCCCGCTCACCGCGGCGGTGCCCTCCTGCGTCCCCATGTCTATCCGCACCGTCTCCTCCGCCCCCGCAGAGAGGGGCAGCAGCAGCACGGGGAACAGGCACGTCCAGGCGGGGGGGCGCATCGGTGGATTGCCAATCTACGGCCGCGCGCCGGGCTGCTCCCGTTTTTGCCCGGACGCCCCGGGGCGGCTAAACCGGCGCGCATGATGACGCGCTCCCTGACCACCCTCGCCGCCGCGCTGCTCCTGGGCACCGGATGCCCCAAGAACGGCACCACGCCCTCCCTGTCGGATGACGACCGCGCGGAGTTCCTCTCCTCACAGCTGGAGGAACTGCGCGCCCGCGTGCAGGCGGAGCCCCCGGGCTGCCCTGGCTGGAAGGACCTCTCGAAGAAGGTCTGCGGGCTGTCGTCCGAGGTCTGCGGCCTGTCTGCCCGCAAGCCCGAGCGGTTGGATCTCCAGAAGCGGTGCACCCAGTCCCAGGAGGACTGCGCCCGCTTCACCGACCAGGCGGGCCGCTGCCCGTGACGTCCGCTCGGGGTTAGGA
>VGRA01000740.1 GCA_016875515.1 Deltaproteobacteria bacterium
CCGCCCCGACCGCCATCACCCCCGCGACAGGTCGCCTCTGGGTTCGCTCCGCGGCGCGGGCCGGCGGGGCAAAGTGGCGCATGGACACCTGCTTGTGCTGGCTCCTGCTCTCGCTCGCGCTGCGCGCGTCCAGGTCCACGGACTCGGACAGCTCGTCCATGGACTCCGGGTGCTCCTCCCGCTCAATCCGAGCCGCGTACAGCGGCTTGAGGAAGTCCGCCAGGTGCGCCGCCGAGGCTGCCAGCCCGTTGCGCACCAGGTAGTCCTCCAGCGCCAGCCGCATCGCCCCCGCGTCCGGGAAGCGCTCCTCCACCTGCGGCATGAGGCACCGCAGCACAATGGCCTCCAGCTCCGGCGTCACCTCCGGGTTGAGCCGGGACGGCGGCGGCACCTGGCACTCCTTCACCAGCCGCAGCGTCTCCAGGTCATTCTCCCCCTTGAAGAGCCGCCGGGAGGTCAGCACCTCCCACAGGATGATGCCGAGCGCGAACAGGTCGCTCCGACCGTCCAGCGGCCGCCCGTCCGCCTGCTCGGGGGACATGTAGGCGTACTTGCCCTTGAGGATGCCGGACGCGGTGCGCTGGCTGCGCCCCGCCGCCTTGGCCACCCCGAAGTCGATGAGCTTCACCGCCCCGTCGAAGCCCACGAGGATGTTCTGCGGCGAGACGTCCCGGTGCACGAGCCCCATGGGCTTGCCCTGCGCATCCCGCACGCCGTGCGCGTAGGCCAGCCCCGCCGCCGCGTCCGCGATGATGCGCAGCACCAGCCCCAGCGGCAGCGGCGTGCCCGCCTGCCGCGCCGCCTTCTCCACCCGCCGCAGGTCCTCCCCGCGCAGGTACTCCATGGCGAGGTACGGCACCCCGTCCACCTCGCCCACGTCGAAAATCTGCACCAGGTTGGGGTGGTTGAGCCGCGCCGCGATGCGCGCCTCGTCGAAGAACATCTCGACGAACTCCTCGTCCTCGCCCAGCGAGGGCAGGATGCGCTTGATGACCAGTATCTTCTCGAACCCCAGCGTCCCGGTGCGCGCCAGGAACACCTGCCCCATGCCGCCGGCGGCAATCTTCTTGAGCAACTCGTACTTCCCGAACGGGACGGCCATGGAGGCGCCGGAAGATAGCCTTCCCGTCCCGCAGCCGCTAGGAAGCGGTCCGTGACCTTGACCCGCGCTCGCATGGGACTGTTGGCCGTCCTGCTGGTTGCCGGGGTGGGAGGCGCCTTCGCGCTCGCCGGCCACCTCCGCCAGCCCTGGTTCTCCCGCCCCGCGCGCGAGGCCCCCGAGGCGGACCCGCACCGGCTCCGCGTCAACGTCAACCGGCTGGTGCAGTTCCACAAGCCCCGCAACAGCCTCCACCCGGAGGTGCTGGACCAGGCGGCCGACTACCTCGGCTCGGAGCTGGAGGCCTCCGGCGCGGACGTCAGCCGCCACCGCTTCTCCCTGGCCGGGGAGAAGGCGCAGTACCAGAACGTGGTGGCCCGCTTCGGCCCGCAGAACGGCGCGCCCCTCATCCTCGTGGGGGCCCACTACGACGCGCACGGCGACTTCCCCGGCGCGGACGACAACGCCTCGGGCGTGGCGGTCCTGCTCTCGCTCGGCCGCATGCTCAAGAAGGAGCGCGCGCTGAAGGGGCCCGTGGAGCTGGTGGCCTTCACGCTGGAGGAGCGCACCCACCTGGGCGCCGGGCTGCAGGGCAGCACCGTGTACGCGTGGAAGCTCAAGCAGGAGCAGGTGCCGGTGAAGGCCATGCTGTCGCTGGAGATGCTCGGCACCTTCAGCGATGCGCCGGGCTCGCAGCGCTACCCGTTCCCGGGGCTGGGCCTGCTCTACCCGGACGTGGGCAACTTCGTGGCGGTGGTGGCCCCCTTCTGGGAGACGGGGCTCGTCCGAACGGTCAAGGGGGCCATGATGGGGGCGGCGTCCGTGCCCGTGGAGAGCTTCAATGCCCCGGGCTTCATCCGCGGCGTCCACGACAGCG
>VGRA01000741.1 GCA_016875515.1 Deltaproteobacteria bacterium
TCCCGCGGGGGCGGGCGCCACGCCGGGGCGGCCGCCTCGGGGTTCTGCTCCATCTGCACCGCGGCCGCGCTCTCCGCCTGCGCGCGGGCCTCCTGCACCAGCCGCCGCTTGCGGGGATCAAACCCAAGCTCCAGCCCGGAAGACTCCTCGGAGGCGCGCGCCGCTTCGGGCGTCACCGGCTGGACGTCCGCGGGCAACCGCGGCGCCTGCATTTCCTCCTCCGGTTCGGACAGCTCCACCTCCAGCCCAGCCTCGAACGGGGAGCTGTCCGTGGGCCCGGCGGCGGCCGGGGGCGCCGGGGCGTCCCCCGTGCCCGCCCCTGGCAGGTCGAACAGCATGGCCCGCACCTCGAACTTCGCCGCCTCGCTCTGCAGCCGCGCCCCGGCCTGGCAGTCACAGAAGTCGGACTCGGAGCGCAGCGGCGCGCCGCACTGGGCGCACGGGGCGTAGGACAGCCCGCCGCCCTCCGGCTGCGCCTCGTCCGGTTCGCACAGGCAGAACACCTCCACGGGCGCCTGCTTCCCCTTGGCCGCCAGCCGCGTGCGCGCCACGGGCTGGGGGGCGCCCGGGGGGAGGGACTCCGCCACCGCGCGTGACACCAGCACCTCGCCGGCCTTCGCCGCCGAGCTGACCCGGGCCGCGGTGTTCACCACGTCCCCGTAGACGTCGTCCCCGTGGCGCAGCACCAACCCCGCGTGGAGGCCTGCGCGGACGCGGATGCGCTCCTGGCCCGCCGCTGCGTCCTTCTCCAGCGTCTCGTGTATCTGCAGCGCGGCACGCACCGCGGAGCCCACGTCGTCGAAGACGCCGAGGATGGCGTCCCCAATGGTCTTCACCACGCACCCGCCCTGCCCGGTGATGCACGGGAAGAGCAGCCCGTTGTGCCGCTGCACCATGGCCAGCCCCGCGGTGTCCCCGTTCATCTCGAAGTAGCGCGTGGAGCCCACGATGTCCGTGAACAGCACCGCCGCGAACGTGGGCTGGGCCGGCACGTCCGCAGCGGGGAAGGCCAGCGCCGTCATGGAGATGGACTTGAAGCCGGTAGCAGACCCGGGCCGGGAGCTGGACGGCGGGGGCACCGGCGCGGGCAGCGTCCACCCGGACACCCGCTTGGCCAGCTGCGTCGCGGAGGCCAGCTCGTCGGACGTGCGGAGGTACTGCTCCAGGGCCGCCTGCAGCTCCGCGCAGCTGCCGTACCGCTCGTCCCGTTTCCGCTTCAGCGCCCGGTCCAGCACCTGCGCCAGCGCGGGCGGGACGTCCTGGCGCCGCTGCAGCACCGGCACCGGCTCCTCGAAGAGAACGGCGCGCATGAGCGTCATCTCGTCCTCGCCGTCGTGCGGGAGCGCGCCGGTGAGCAGCTCGTAGAGCACCACCCCCAGCGCGTACACGTCCGCGCGCCCGTCCAGCGTCTCCGAGGAGAGCTGCTCAGGGGCCATGTACGCGAGCTTGCCCTTCACCCCGCCCGTCTTCGTCTTGTGCGCCTGCCCCACCGCCTTGGCGATGCCGAAGTCCACCACCTTCACCACGCCGTTGCGCGAGACGAGGATGTTCTCCGGGCTGATGTCCCGGTGGACCAGCCCCAGCGGGGCGCCCGTCTCCGGGTGGGACAGCCCGTGCACGTAGGTAAGCCCCTCGCAGCAGGAGGCCACCACGCGGGCGACGAGCGCGAAGGACAGCGGCTCCCCCTTCCCCTCCTGCGCGGCCTTCAGGAGCATGCGCAGGTTGGGCCCGTCAATGAACTCCATGGCGAGGAAGTAGGCCCCCCCCGCCTCGCCGAAGTCGAACGTCTGCACCACGTTGGGGTGGTTGAGCAGCGCCGCCAGCCGTGCCTCTCCGAGGAACATGTCCACGAAGGACGGGTCCGAGACCAGGTGCGGGAGGATGCGCTTGACGACGAGCTGCTTGGAGAAGCCCCCGGGCCCCTCCGCCCGCGCGAGGAACAGCTCCGCCATCCCGCCCTGGGCGAGCCGCT
>VGRA01000742.1 GCA_016875515.1 Deltaproteobacteria bacterium
GACTCGGTGCGGCTGTGGGGGCGGGAGGGGGCGGTGGTGGAGGCCATCAATGGCCGCCGCGAGAACCCGGCCTACCTGCCGGGCATCCCGGTGCGCCCCAACGTCTACGCCACGACGGACCTGGAGGAGGCGCTGGCCGCGTCCGAGCTGGTGTGCGTGGCCATCCCGTCCCAGGCCACCCGCGAGGTGCTGGGCCGGGCCCGCAGCATGATGCCGGCCCAGGCCCCCCTCATGACGGTGGCCAAGGGGATCGAGAACGGGACGCTGCTCACCATGACGGAGGTGATGGAGGACTGCCTGCCGGAGTCCTTCCACCCGTGGATGGCGGTGCTGTCCGGTCCCTCCTTTGCCAAGGAGATGGCGGCGGGGGCGCCCACGGTGGTCACCGTTGCCGCGCACTGGGAGCGGGTGGCCCGGCAGTGCCAGGCGGCGTTCAACACGGAGACGTTCCGCACCTACACCTCGCGCGACGTGGTGGGGGTGCAGATGGGCGGGGCGCTCAAGAACGTCATCGCGCTGGCGGCCGGCATGTGTGACGGGCTGGGGCTGGGCAACAACGCGCGCGCGGCGCTCATCACGCGGGGGTTGGCGGAGATTTCGCGCATCGCGGTGCGCAAGGGCGGCAACCCGCTCACGCTCTCCGGGCTGTCCGGCCTGGGGGACCTGGTGCTCACCTGCACCGGGGACCTCTCGCGCAACCGGCAGGTGGGGATGGCGCTGGGGCGCGGCCAGTCGCTGCAGGACATCCTGAAGGACATGAAGCAGGTGGCGGAGGGGGTGAAGACGGCCACCTCCGCGCGGGACCTGGCGGTGAAGACGGGCGTGGAGCTGCCCATCTGCCAGCAGGTGTACGCCATCCTCCACGAGGGGAAGAGCGCGCGGGCCGCCATCGTGGAGTTGATGACGCGGCCGCCGCGCGCGGAGACCGAGTAGCCGCAGGGCGCGCCGCTACTCCGGCTCGCCGTCAATCACCTTCTTGCAGACGTCGTAGCCGAAGCCGGCGCGGGAGAGCGCGGCCAGGTCCTTCATCCGCCTGTCCTTGCGCAGCTCGGGCCTTGGGCACCACGGCCCCAGCTTCTTGCGCCGGGCGAGCGTGCGTGCTGCCTCCAGCTCCGGCACCTCCTCCCTCACGCGCCGCACGTGCTGCTCCACCAGCTCCTCGCCCAGCCCCTTCTGCTGCAGCTTGAGCGCAATCATCCGCGCGCTCTTCCCGGCCCCGCGCAGCGCATCCGCCTTCATCCGTGCCAGGGCCGCGTCGTCCAGCAGACCGGCGCGGGAGAGCTTCTGCAGCAGCGCCTCCACCCAGCCCGCCGCCTCCTCCGCGTCCCCACCGTGGACGCGCACGCTCCGGTCCACCCGGCGCAGCAGCACCCGGCGCAGCTGCGCGGTGGAGGCGGCGTACTTGCGCAGGTGGTGCAGGGCGGCGTTCTCCAGGGAGCGCTCGGAGACCTTCCTCGGGACTTTTCGTGCGCGCGCGGCCACGGCTTCCTTCTACCGCGCCGGCGGGTAAGGTGGCGCCCGCCATGCGCCACCACCGACTCCTGCTTGCCGCCGCCTTCACCCTGCTCGCCGCTGTGCTGCCCGGCTGCCGCTGCGACCGCGCCCTGAACCGGAACGTGCCGGTGGCGGTGCTGGTGGACCCGGTGGTGGACTTCGGGGACGTGCAGGTGAAGCTGGAGCACGTCACCTCCCTGCGCATCCGCAACGACGGCAACGCCCCGCTGACGCTGTCCGAGCCGGTGGTGACGCCGCCGTTCGCGCTCCGCACGGAGTTGCCGCTGACGCTGCTGTCCGGCGAGGAGGCGGCGCTGGAGGTGACGTTCCTGCCCACGGAGGTGGGCGTGCCGGTGGAGGGGACCCTGTCGCTGACCGCGGACGACCCGGAGAACCTGGCCCCGGTGGCCCCGCTGAAGGGGCGGGGCATCACCGCGGCGGCGGTCTTCAGCGCCCGGCCGCTGGACTTCGGGGACGT
>VGRA01000743.1 GCA_016875515.1 Deltaproteobacteria bacterium
CCGTCCCGCGCCGTTCGCCCTGCGCGTCAACCCCGAGGTGGACGCCAAGACGCACCCGTACATCGCCACCGGGCTGCGCACCTCCAAATTCGGCGTGCCGTTCCGCGAGGCGGTCGCGCTCTATGCCCGCGCCCGGCGCATGAAGGGGCTGGCTGCGGTGGGCGTGGACTGCCACATCGGCTCGCAACTGACGGACGCCGCGCCGGTGACGCAGGCGCTGCGCCGCGTCTCCGAGCTGTACCTGGAGCTGCGCGCGGCGGGCCACCCGCTCCAGTATCTGGACGTGGGCGGAGGCCTGGGCATCACCTATTCGGACGAGCGGCCGCCGTCCCCGGACGCCTACGCCCGCCGCGTGGTGAAGGCCACCGCCCGCACCGGGGCGACGCTGGTGATGGAGCCCGGGCGCGTGCTGGTGGGCAACGCCGGCGTGCTGCTTACGCGCGTGCTGTACCGCAAGCGCACGCAGGCCCGGACGTTCGTGGTGGTGGACGCGGGGATGAACGACCTGCTCCGCCCCGCCCTCTACGGCGCCCACCACGCGGTGGAGCCGGTGCGCCCGCGCCGGGGAAAGCCTGCGCGCGTGGACGTGGTGGGGCCCGTGTGCGAGTCCTCGGACGTGCTCGCCAAGGGGCGTGCGCTGGTGCTGCCCGAGCAGGGGGACCTGTTCGCGGTGCGCAGCGCCGGCGCCTACGGCATGAGCATGGCCTCCCGCTACAACGGCCGCGCGCTCCCGGCGGAGGTGCTGGTGGACGGGGACCGCTACACCGTGGTGCGCGCGCGCGAGCCACTGGAAGAGCTCTGGCGGGGTGAACAGGTCGCCCCGCCCCGCAAGACCGCGAAGGCGAAGAAGGGACAGGCAACATGAAGACGTTCACGGGTTCCATGGTGGCGCTGGCCACCCCGTTCCAGGACGGCGCGTTCGACGCGCAGGCCTACCGAGCGCTGGTGGACTTCCAGGTGAAGGGGGGCACGCAGGTGCTCATCCCCTGCGGCACCACGGGCGAGGCCGTCACCATGACGGCGGCCGAGCGGGACGCGGCCATCCGCACCTGCGTGGAGGCGGCGGCCGGGCGCGTGCCGGTGGTGGCGGGGGCGGGGAGCAACAGCACCGCGGAGACCCTTCAGTCCGTGGCCCGCGCGCGCGAGTGCGGCGCGGACGGGGCCCTCATCGTCACGCCCTACTACAACAAGCCCACGCAGGCGGGGCTGGTGGAGCACTACCGCGCCATTGCGAAGGCCCACCCGGGCTTCCCGCTGGTGGCCTACAACGTCCCCGGCCGCACTGGGGTGGATCTCTTGCCGGACACCTGCGCCGGGCTGTGCGACATCCCGGAGGTGGTGGCGCTGAAGGAGGCCACCGGCAACGTGGCGCGCACCATCGACATCGTGGAGAAGTGCGGCACGGAGCGGCTGGTCCTGCTGTCCGGGGATGACTTCACCGTGGCCCCGTTCATTGCGGCCGGCGGCAAGGGGGTCATCTCCGTCTCCGCCAACGTGGTGCCCGCCCTGATGCGCGAGCTGGTGGACGGCGCGCGCGGCGGCAACCCGGCCCGGGCGCTCGAGCTGCAGGTGAAGCTCAACCCGCTGCACCGGCTGCTGTTCGTGGAGAGCAACCCCATCCCGGTGAAGTGGGCGCTGCACGCCATCAAGCTGTTCGGCCCCGAGGTGCGCCTGCCGCTCACCCCCATGGCGGAGGGCAACGCGCGCAAGCTGGAGGAGGAGCTCCGGCGCCTCGGCGTGGTGGGTTGACGCAGCTCGCCCGCTGCCCTCACTCGCAGAGGCCCGTGGCGCCGCAGGTGAGCCCTGCGGCGCAGGGCTGGGTGGCGCTGCAGGTGGTGGCGCACTGGGCCGTCCCGCCGCAGGTGTAGGGGCTGCACGCCGGGGAGCCCGCCGAGCCGGCGGACTGGTACGCGTTGATGGGACAGGAGCTCGAGGTGCCGGTGCACGTCTCCGGCTTGTCGCAGGTCACG
>VGRA01000744.1 GCA_016875515.1 Deltaproteobacteria bacterium
CCACGCCCACGCCGCGCTGAGACCCTCCCGCGCCACGGCCGCCTCCGCCTCCGCCACCGCGGTACGCGCCCGGGCGAGCATGGGCGCCGGCCCCAGCGTCTCCGCCTGCTCCAGCTGCGCCCCCGCGCGTCCCGGCGCCCGCTCCCAGCCTCCCGCGGCGTAGAGGACGTCCGGCCGGAGGAGCTGGAGGGCCGTCAGCGCGTCCGCCAGGGCCTCCGCACGGGCGGTGGCTGCCGCGCGCCGGGCTGCCTCGGCACCCTCGCGCGCCCGGGCCTCCTGCCGCGCTGCGTCCAGCTGGACCTGCAGCCCCTCGAGCCGCTGCTTCAGCCGGTGCAGCCCTTCCACCGTGGGATCGGATTGCAGCAGCACCAGCAGGCCGAGCGCGCGCATGGCGTTGCACGGTGTGGACGGGCCCCCGGCCCCGCAACCGCCCGGAGGGCACCGGGCCCAGGCCCTTGGAAATCGCTTGGGTCCAACCGGTCTTCGGAGCAACATGTAGGCCCCCGTGGACCACCTCCGACGTTTCCTCGCCCCTTTGCGCGCCCTGGGCCTGTTGGCCGTGGCGCTCGCCGCCCTTCCTGCCGCGGCGGCCGAGCCCTTGACCCTCTGGCTGACCCGCCCGCTCTACCCCGGGCAGGAGAGCCTGGTGGCGCGGACGGACGCGCTGCTCACCTCGCTGTTCCCGGAGCAGGCCCGGACCGCGGAGATCGTGGGACGGGACGCGCTGGCCGAGCGGCTGAAGGGGACCGAGATCCCGCTCGCCTGCATCCTCGGCGAGGTGGCGTGCGAGGATCCAGTGGAGGCGCTGGTGTCCGGGCTGGGCGTATCCCGGGTGGTGCTGCTGAAGGCGGGGCAGGACGAGACCGGCTACCGCTACCGGGTCACCAACTGGCTGCCGGGCGCGGGCGAGCCGCCGCAGGTGGGGGAGGGGAGCGGCCCGGTGCTGGAGCGCGCGCTGCTCTCCGCGCTGGTAAAGGTGGTCCCGTTGTCTGCCACCGTGGAAGTGGAGAGCACGCCGCCGGGCGCCGCGGTCTTCGTGGACGGGGAGCGCGTGGGCACCGCGCCCACCCGCCTGCAGGTGCTCCCCGGCGCGCACGCGCTCAAGCTGGAACTCCCGAGCCACCTGCCGGCGGAGCTCCAGGCGCAGGTGCCCGCCCGCGGCGTGTTGAATGTCTCCCGCGCGCTGGAGAAGGTGCCTGCCCGGCTCGTGGTGGTGGCCCGTCCGTCTGGGACGGCCATCTCCGTGGACGGCGCGGCCGCGGGCGTGGACAAGCTGGACCGCGGCATCCAGCCCGGCGCCCATGCGGTCTCGTTTACGCTGGACGGGCACATCCCGTACGAGGAGAAGCTGGAGATTGCCCCGGGAGCCACCGCCACGGTGGACCGGACCCTAGAGCCCACCACCTGGACCCGCGTCCAGCGGGCGCTCGGGGAGGTGCAGGACGAGGAGGCCGCGCGCCGGCTGTATGTCCAGCTTTCCTACGAGCGCGGGGCGTTCGCGTCCAGGGGGGCGAGCAGCATCGGCAACGTGTTCCCGCGCGTGACGGGGCTGGACGAGAACGACCTCCCGCAGCTCCAGGGCGGGTCCGCGGAGGTGGGCATGCGCTGGCGGTACGGCGGGCTGGCGCTGGTGGGGACGTCGGTGCTGACCTCGGGCGGCAACTCTTACCCGGCAGTTGCGAGCGCCCAGGACGGCTCTCCCGTGGACGGCGCACGCGTTAAAGTGCGCGCGGTGACGTTGCGGCTGCTCCAACCCCAGCTGCAGCTGCTGCTCTGGCGGTTCGCCGTCAACGTGCAGGGCGGGCTGGGTGGCCGCGCGCTGGCGTACTTGCCCACCGGCGTGGACAACCTGTTGAGCGACCGGGCGCGCTGGCAGCTGGACCCGCTGCTGGAAGTCCAGGGCCGGGTGCGCTTCACGGTGGTGGGCGGGCTGTACCTGGAAGGGGCCTTCCGTCACTCGCGGTCCA
>VGRA01000745.1 GCA_016875515.1 Deltaproteobacteria bacterium
GAGCGAGGGGCCCGTGCTCTTCGACGCCTGTTGGCGGAAGGATGAACTCTCGGCGCGGCTGGACGAGCAGGGACTCAAGCCTTCAGACATCCGCGCCGTGCTCCTCACCCACGGCCACGCGGACCACGTGGGGGGCCTGGCGGCGATGCCCGACGCCCGTGTCCTGGCGCTCGGCGCGGAGCAGGAGACGTTGGAGATGCACGCAAAGGAGAACGGGGAGATCGACCAGGTGCTCACGGACGGCGAGCTGCTCATGCTGGGGGAGCGACAGGTCCGGGTCTTCTCCGTGCCCGGCCATACGCCGGGGAGCGCCGCGTTCCTCGTGGAAGGGGCCCTCGTGATCGGCGACAGCGGGCTGTACACGGCCCGTAGCGACTACGCCCCGGCCCCTCGAGACCGGAGCGCGAACCCGGACCAGCTCGTCCGCTCCGTGGTGTCGCTCGCGGACCGCCTCGCCGTAGAAGGGCACGAGGTGAAGTGGATTGTCCCGGCCCACAGTGCGGGCGAGGAGGGCAGGGAGGCGTTGGACGCTTTTGCGGAGAAGAACCGCTAGTTGCGGCGCCGGCGCAGCGCCCACCCGAAGGCGAGCAGCACCCAGGGCGCGGGCGTCGTGCCGGAGCATCCACACCCGGACTTCACCTCGGACATGCCGGGCACCTCCTGGCCCGCGTCAGCAATCATCCCGGCATCCCCGGCGGGAACCACCGGCGCCCCTGCATCCTGCGTCACCTCCCCGGCGTCTGCGCCCGCGCCCCGGGGGCCGTTTAGCGGCGGCTCAGGACAGGCCGCCGTGGCATCCAGCTCCGTCACCGTGGCAGCCCGTCCATCCGTGTCCGGGGTGAACCAGGTTTCCCAGCGCTTGCGGTACGCATCCACCACGGCGAACTGCTCGCTCGTCGGCCTGGTGGATCCCGGCGCCAGCACCAGCACGGACGCCACGCGGAAGCAGCGGGGCGCGTTGGAGAAGGCAGGCTGGCGGGGGCCCTGCGCACGCACGAAGTCCGCCACCGAGACCTGCACCTCGTCCTGAGCCGTCACCACCTGAATCTCGCCCCGGCGCAAGGGTGTTCCCCATCCCGGAGCCGTCGTCCAGGACGCGCAGGGGCGGGGTCTCCTCCGCGGAGCGCAGCCCCATGAGGTACTGGTCCTGGGGGCCGTACTTCCGCTCGCCGCCCTCCAGCCGGTACTGTCCGCCCCCGAGCGGCATGATGAAGTTTCCGGACATCACCGAGTGCGAGTCTGCCAGGTGGTTGTGGTGCAGCGTCGCGGAGGTGGACGGGGTGGAGGTGTTCCCGTCCCAGGTGTCCCGCGTGTCCGCGCGGTGGAGGACGCCCAACCCATTGCCCTGGTCGAACGCGGAGAAGACCAGAGAGTGGTGGCCGTACTCGTGGCCCAGCACCTCGATGCCGGTGGGCCCCGTGGGCGCCATGCCACCGCCGAAGCTGGGCTGACGGAGTCCTCGTCCGGGTTGAGGGGCGCGTTCTGCACCGGCCCCATGAAGACGCGCTGGCCCAGCTTCGCCGCGCTGCCGTACTCGGAAGCGGGCGGCGGGATGAGGGGGCTTCCGTAGCCGGCGCCGCCGGAGGTGGCCCGGACGATGGTGCCCATGGGCGTGGCGGAGTTCCCGCCAAGAAAGCCCCCCGCCATGGAGGAGGTGGTGAAGACCACTTCGCCGTCAGAGACGTCCGGGTAGACCGATTAGAGCCCGCGGGCCCCGTAGGCGCAGAGCGTGGAGCCCACGCCTGCGGCAATGTTGGAGCTGGCGTGGCCCGAGCCGGTGGAGTCCGTCACCACGACGATGTCCCCGATGACGGTCCCGGACTGGCCCAGGATCAACTGCCCCAGCAGCAAGGACGTGGCGAGCATGGCGGGGTGTTGGAACGCTGGCGGCGGGATTGGTAACCCGTCCAGCTCCCACGGCCCTGTAGCAAGGTGCCGGCATGCGGTCCCTGCTCCTG
>VGRA01000746.1 GCA_016875515.1 Deltaproteobacteria bacterium
GCCCTCCTTGGACTCCCCGGCGAGCGCGTTCAGTTCGTGGTTGCCGGCCACGCAGTGGGCCAGCCCCGCCTCTTGCAGCCGGGAGACGACCTCCACGACGGTGACGCTGTCCGGGCCCCGGTCCACGAGGTCCCCCACGAAGACGAGCGGGCGCGCCGCTCGCCGCCGCCCCACGTCCACCCCCAGGCGCGCCAGCAGCCGCAGCAGCGCCTCCGCCTCGCCGTGGACGTCCCCGATAATGTCGAGCGGCCCCCCGGGGAGGAGCTGGAACAGCCGAGGCATGAATGCCAGTCTACCACCCGTGCGCCTCCCCGCCGCCATCCTCCTCTGCGTGCTCGCCTGGGCGTGCGAGTTGCGCCCGGCGTCCCAACAGGCGGCGCGCGTGCTCGTGGTGGCCGGCCCGGGAGTGCGGAGCGCGTGCGCGCAGGTTCAGGTCAAGGCGGAGGACGTCCGCGCGCAGGTTTCGGGAGCCATCCTCCTGGACGGGCGCGAGGGCCCCTTCCGCGTGGCGGTGTACCGCGGGGCGTTGCCGGAGCGCGTCCAGGTGCGCGCGGTGGGCTACGCGGACGCGGACTGCACGGTGCCCACCCTGCCGCCCGAGCAGAGCGCCGAGGGGGAGATGGCGTTCTCGCGCGCGGTGACCGAGGTGACGCTCCTGATGGAGGCGGCGCCGGTGACGGTGGACGCGGACGGTGACGGCAGCCCGGCGGGCGAGGACTGTGACGACGCGGACGCCTCCCGCGCACCCGGGAAGGCGGAGTCCTGCAGCGGCGGCGTGGACGAGGACTGCGACGGGAAGGCCGACTGTTTGGACGAGGCGTGCGCCGGGGCGGGCTGCGGCCCCTTCTCGGAGGGCCTCTGCGAGGACGGGACGTGCCGGGAGGTGGGCTGTGCGGACGGCCAGGACGAGGACGCGGACGGCGCGTCCGACTGCGCCGACGCGGACTGTGCGGGTGCGGCCTGTGGCCCGGGCGGACAATGCGCACGAGGGCGCTGCCTCGCCCCGTCGGAAGCGGGGCTCTGTGCAGACGGCGAGGACAACGACGGCGACGGCGCGTCCGACTGTGCGGATCCTGAGTGTCCGGTGGGAAGCGGCTGCAACGACGGTCAGGCGTGCACCTCGGGCGACGCCTGCGCAGCCGACGGCGCGTGCAGCGGGGCGCCCGTGGCGTGCCCGCCGTACGTCGCGGCGGCCTGTTACGGCCCCGTAGGCGCCTGCACCGAGCCGAATGGCGCGTGCGACTACGCGCCCCGCACCGGCGCGTGTGACGACGGGCGCGCCTGCACGCTGCAGGATGCGTGTGACGAGGACGGCGGCTGCGCGGGGACGCCGCGCGTGTGCGAGCCGCCGCCCGGGCAGTGCCTGGCGTCCGGCGAGTGCCAGGAGGGGCTGGACGGAGGCTGCGCCTACGCCCTGCTTCCGGCGGGGGCCGGTTGTGATGACGGGGAGAACTGCACGGTCGGGGACCAGTGCACGGGGGACGGCGGCTGCAAGGGAACGGCCGTCACCTGCGTGGCTCCGTCCGAGTGCCTCGCGGTGCAGCCCGGCTGTGCGGCCGACGGCGGCTGCCTGTTCACCGCGCGGACGGGGGAGGGGTGTGATGCGGGCACGTGTGCCCCGGACGGCGGCTGCGTGCCGGCGCGGTGGGTGAACTACGCGCCGTCCAACTTCAGCCCGTGGCAGCTGCCCCCCAGCGGGGGGAACGTCGTGTTCAACTGCGGCACCACGACGTTCGAGTCGGAGCTGGACGGCGGCTACGCGTGGACCAACTTCTGCGGGCCCGGGGCACCGCCCCAGCCGTCCGAGGTAGACCTCGCGGGCGTGCCGGGGATGTTGCTGTACGTGGACGCCCTCACGGTCTCGGGCGGCTCCACGCTGGCGCTGCGCGGCGTCTCGCCGGTCATCCTGGCGGTGAAGGGCTCGGCCACCGTGGCGGGCACCCTGGACGTGGGCTCG
>VGRA01000747.1 GCA_016875515.1 Deltaproteobacteria bacterium
TCCTCCCAGCGCCCGCCCGCCGCGAGGAACCGAGAGAGCTCGCACCACGCACGGCCGTCCCGCGGGCCCAGCTCCACCGCCCGCGCGAGCAGCGGTCCCGCCCGGGCCACCTCCCCCTGCGAGGCGAGCCACCCGCCCAGCCGGCGCAGCGCGCCCACCTCCCCCGGGCGGACAGCGGCGAGCCCCTCGGCAACGAGGGCCGCCTCGTCGTACTGCCGCAACTCCACGTGCAGCTGCACCAGCGCGAGCCAGGCGGCCGGGTCCTCCGGGAGCAGGGCCCGGGCCCGCCGCAGGTGGACGCCTGCCCGGGCGTGGCGCTGCTGCTCCAGCAGCACCCGCCCCAGCAGAAGCTGCCCCGGGTGGTTGTCCGGGTGGCGCTGCAAGAGGGATTTCAGCTCCGCCTCGGCGCGTGCCGGCTCGCCCAGCCGCGCCCACTCCTCCGCAAGCGCCACCGCGAGCGCGGGGCTGTCCGGGTCCGTGGCGCGGGCGAGCAGCAGCTGGTCCACCGCCGCCCGGTGCTCGCCCAGGTCATGCAGCAGCCGCGCGCGCAGGAAGTGGGCGTAGCTGGCGCTCGAGGCGAAGCGGGGCTCCCCGGCGCGCGCCGAGCGGATGGCCTCGCCGAGCGCCTGCGCGTCCACCCGGGGCTTGCCTCCGCCCGCCCCAGAGAGCCCGAGCCACAGAAGCCACAGCGCCCCGGCCCCCACCCGCTCACCCGTCCAGGTCGCTGCCCAGCAGCGCCCCGAGCGCTTGCCCCGCGGTGGGCAACGCCATGGCGTCCAGGGTGCGGAAGGAGCCGGTGGAGCCCGGCTCGAGCCTGCGCATCAGCCTGCGGCACAGCACCTCGGCCGAGGTCAGGTCCGTCTCCGGCAGCGCGAGCGCGAAGCGCCCGTCGCCCAGGTGCGCCACCACGTCGTGGGCGCGGAGGTTCTGCCGGATGGCGTGCGCGGCGGGGCCGGGCTCGAGCGTGGGCACCGCCAGCCGCACCAGGGCCAGGTGGCGGCCGTGCCGCTGCGCCCGCGCGTACTCCTCCACCACGCGCCCCGCCAGCCCCTCGCGGTCCAGCAGCCCGGTGGAGGGGTCCCGCCCGGCGTGGCGCAAGAGCAACCGGCTGCGCTCCAGCGCCCGCTCCGCCTCGCGCAGCCGCAGCGCCCGCTCCACCCGCGCGAGCAACTCCACCGGCTGGAAGGGCTTGCCCTGGTAGTCCACGCCCGCCCCCAGCTGCAGCCCCTGCAGCTTCTCGGACAGGTCCGGGTGCGAAGAGATGAGCACCACGGGGATGGCGGCGGTGTCCGCGCTCGACCGCAACGCGGCCACCACGTCCAGGCCGTCCATGCCGGGCAGGAACGCGTCCAGCAGGATGATGTCCGGGGCGAGCGACCGGGCCCGCGCCAGCCCCTCGCGCCCGTCCCGCACGGTCTCCAGCCGGTAGCGGCCGCGCAGCGTGCGCGAGACCAGCGCGGCGGTCTCCGCGTCGTCCTCCAGCAGCAGCACGCGCGGCTGCGCCGCCCCGGGGGAGGTGTCCAGCGCCGCGGGCGGCCGGGCGTCCGTGGCCACGGGCAGCGTGAACAGGAACCGCGCCCACTGCCCCTCGTTGGACTCCGCCCAGGTCTCGCCGCCGTGCAGCTCGATGAACTCCCGGCAGATGGCCAGCCCCAGCCCGGTCCCGGTACCGCCGTGCTTGTACCGGTCGAACACCCCGTGCAGGCGCTCGGGCGGGATGCCCGGCCCGTCGTCCTCCACGAGCACGCGGACCACCTCTCCGTCCGGCCGCTCGTGGCGCCCGGCCCGCAAGAGCACACGGGTCCGCGCGTGGGCCAGCGCGTTGGTGAGCAGGTTCTGCAGCACCTCGCGCAGCTTCACCTCGTCCCCGATGACGCCCAGCCCCGAGCCGGCGTCCGTGGCCACCGCCAGCCCCCTTTCGCGGGAGAGCACCTGGAACTCCGAGCCCACCTCCGC
>VGRA01000748.1 GCA_016875515.1 Deltaproteobacteria bacterium
CCCCCGCAGCTGCGCCAGGTAGAGGCTCCGCGGCGCCACCCGCACCCCGTGGGACTCCCACGTCCCGAACGGCTCGCCGGGCGCCCACTCTCCCTCCGTCTTCGTCCCCGTCCCGCCCACCACCCAGTTCATCGCCCCGGGGGGCGCGTCCGAGGTGATCCGGTCCGCGGAGAGGTTCCAGAACATCGTCTGGGCGCCGGCCCACCCGTGGCCGGAGCCCGAGGCGACCCGGTTGTGGACCCGCACCTCCTCGGACTTCACGTTGTCCAGCAGCATCCCGGTGGCCCAGCGGTGGTGCGGCCCCTCGTCCGAGTGGTTCTGCACCGACACGCAGTCCAGCCACACGTTGGGCCCCACCACCCGCCCCCCGGTGACGAAGTTGTGCCGCCCGTTGCGCGCGTAGCAGCGCTGGAAGAGGTTGAACGCCCCCTTGTCCACGTAGAACGAGTAGCGCCGCCCGCCGTCAATCCGGGACACCGGGTCCAGCTGGGCCACCTCCTCCACCGTGTTGAATCGCGAGTGGTCTGCCAGCTCCACCGCTGCGTAGGCGAAGGCCACGGACGTCACCCGGCGCACCCACCCGTCCCGTACCCCCTTGAAGGTGACCGCGTTCCAGCCGTGCGCCTCGTCCTCCGGGGCGGCGTACCGGGACTCGATCCGCAGGTCCTCCACGCCGCAGTGATCCAGCTCCCCCACCGCGGTCACCCGCGCCAGCATCCCGCCCCCCCACGCCTGGGCCACCGCGTCCACCAGCGGGGCGTCCACCGTCACCCTGTTGCCGCTGACGGCCGTCACCTTGCGCACGTGCGCAAGCTCGTACGACGCCGGCGTCCACCCCAGCGGCCCCATCCCCAGCAGGTCGATCCAGGCCTGGTTGGGGGTGCGCACCACCGCCACCGCGTCCCCGGGCACAAGCCCCGCGGCGCTCGCCACGTCAAAGCTGCGGCTGCCCACGGCGAGCGACGGCGTGGTGAGGGCCACGTGGCTGCCCGGCTGCTCCTTGAGCCCCACCCCCTGCTTCTCCACCACGAGCAGCTCGTGCTGGGCCGCCTTCGTGGCCACCAGCACCGTGCCGGACGGCGACTGGCCCGCCCCCCTCAGCACCACCCCCGAGGCCCGGACGTACAGCGTCCCGTCCACCTCGTATGTGCCAGGGGCCAGCACCACCGCGCCCCGGAACCCGTCCGGCCCGCGCGGCAGCGCGGCAGCGGCGTCCAGCGCGGCCTGCAGGTGGGCGCGGTTGTCCCCCGCCACGGGCGACACCTGCACCGCGGCCGGAACGTCCGGGATGCGCACGCCGCCCCCTTCGTAACCGGCGAACGAGAAGTCCGGCACCAGCTGGTCCGGGACAGCGCTGCCCCGGGCCGCATAGCGCCCGTAGGTGAGCCCGCACGCCGCGTCCTCCCGCACCAGCGGGGGCCCGTCCCCGTGGACCGGCCTGCCGTCTACCCAGGCAAGTGGCTGGCAGGACGGGAGCGTCGTCCCCCCGTCCACGGCCGGCGCACCGCCGTCCAGCAGCACTCCTGCGTCCGGCTCGGCACCCGCATCCGGCTCGGCACCCGCATCCGGCTCGGCACCCGCATCCGGCTCGGCACCCGCATCCGGCTCGGCACCCGCATCCGGCTCAGCGCCTGCGTCCGGTGCGACACCGCCGTCCAGCGCCACGCTGGCGTCCGGCGCCCAGCCCCCATCCCCCTGCACGCCCGCATCGGGCAGCTCGCCCGCGTCCGGGGGGCCTCCCGCATACGTCTGAAGGCTCGAAGCCCCGCACCCGGTCAAGAGGGACAGCAGCGCGGCAGCGAGTACGGGACGTACCATGCCGACAGGTCTTAACACTCCGCTGTCTCGGGCAGAAGTCCATCCAGGGCGCCTCGCCGCGGCCCACGAACGGGCTATCCTCCCTTGAGCATGGGCCCGCGCCTTTCCTCCTGCTTCTCACTGCTGTTGCCTCTGG
>VGRA01000749.1 GCA_016875515.1 Deltaproteobacteria bacterium
GTGGGCGGAGCGGACATGCCCCACACATACGCCGGCCCCGGCAGGAGCGCCGCACAATGCGCGGACAGGTGGAGCCCGGGTGACGGACTGGAGCGTTCCCCTCCACCGCGTCCGCGGCTTCGGCGGGCGTCCTGACCCCTGCGCGACCGGCCCGGTGATTCCCCGTCCCGCGGCGCGGCGCCGTCCCCTAGAGTGCCACCGCATGAGCGAACCGGCCCCGGCGCAGGCGACGCGGGTGGGCGTGGGCGTCGTTGCCGCGGTGGTGGCCGCGGCGGGGGCGGCCGCGTGGGCCTCTCCCGGCCCGCACGTCCGCCTCTCCGCGCTCTTCGCCTTCACGGCGGTGCTGTGGCTGACCGAGGCGCTCCCCGCGGCGGTGACGGCGTTGCTCGCGGTGGCGCTCTCCGTCGTCTCGGGACTTGCCACGCCGAAGGAGGCCTTCGGCGCACTGGGCAACCCGGTGCTCTACCTGTTCGTGGGCTCGTTCATGATCGCCGAGGCCATCCGCCTGCACGGGCTGGGTGCGCGCTTTGCCGAGGGGCTCTCCCGGCGCGCGCGCGGAAGGCTGGGCGGGCTGCTGGCTACGTCGGGGGCCGCCTTCGCCTTGTCCATGTGGACCTCCAACGCGGCGGCCACCGCGGTGGTGCTGCCGCTGGGGCTCACCCTGGCCCAGGCCTCGGGGGACCGCCGCTACGGGGCAGGGCTGGTGCTGGGGGTGGCGTGGGGTGCGTCCATGGGCGGGCTGTGCACGCCGGTGGGGACACCGCCCAACCTCATCGCGGTGCGGGCGCTCGCGGACGCCGGGCACCCCATCAGCTTCGGCCGCTGGATGCAGGTGGGCACGCCCATCGCGGTGGCCATGCTCGTGGCCATGTGGGGCGTGCTGGCGGTGGCGTTCCGGCTGAGGGGCGGTGATGTCACCGCCGCGCCGCCTCCGCCGCGCGGCCGCTGGAGCCGGGGCGAGGTGGCGGCCGGGACCGCCTTCCTGCTCGCGGTGGTGGGCTGGATGGCGCCCGGGCTGATGGAGTTGCTGGGCGTGCCGGGGGCGGCTGGGCTGAAGGTCCGCCTGCCGGAGGAGGTGGTGGCGCTGCTCGCGGCGGCGCTGCTCTTCGGCTGGCCGGTGCAGGGCCCGGGGGAGGCGCCGCGCCGCGCGCTCGCATGGATGGACGCGGCGCGCATTGACTGGGGGACGGTGCTGCTGTTCGGCGGCGGCATCCTGCTGGGGGACCTGGCGCAGAAGACCGGGCTGGCGGACGCGTGGGGCCGTGCGCTGGTGGCCGGCTCCGGGGCGTCGTCGCCGTGGGCCATCGTGGCGCTGGTGACGGGGGCCTCCCTGGTGCTCTCCGAGTTCGCGAGCAACACCGCGAGCGCCACGCTGATGGTGCCGCTTGCGCTGGGGCTCTCCTCTGCGGCCGGGACGCCGCCGCTCCCTGCCGTGCTGGGGGCGACGCTGGGGGCCTCCTTCGGCTTCATGATGCCGGTGAGCACCGCCCCCAACGCCATGGCCTACGCCACGGGGCAGGTGTCGGTCCGGGAGATGGTGAAGACCGGCATCGTGTTCGACCTGGTGGGCTACGCCGTGGTGCTGGGGATGCTGCGCGTGCTCTGCCCCCTGCTCGGGCTGGATGGGCGCTGACGTCCCTTCAGGCCTTCCGGGGGGCGCGCCTGCGCGGGGACGGTGACGCGGGCGGTGAGGGTGCCAGGCACAGCGCGCGTCCCTGCACCACCACCGCCGCCTCGCGGGCCGCCAGCATGGCCGGGGCGTGGATGTCCTTCTGCAGCAGCGCGGCGGAGACCTCGGCGGCGGCGAAGTAGGTAAGGTGCAGCCCGGCGAGCGAGAGGGCGAGCTGGTGCGGATCCTGGCGGGGCAGTTCCCCCTCCGACATGGCGTCCGAGAGCAGGCGGGACAGCCCGCGCACGGTGCTCTCCACCAGCTCCCGCGCGGGGCCGAGCCG
>VGRA01000750.1 GCA_016875515.1 Deltaproteobacteria bacterium
CCGAAGCCATTGATTGCGTACCGGGTAGCCATGACTGTCGTCTCCTTGGTGACGGGGAAGAGGCGCGCGGAACCTAGGCAGCGCCCCCCCTTACGTCAACGCCGACGGCGCCCTGCCGTCTTCCGGGCAAAGGCGAGCCAGAGGGCACAGAACCCGAGCGGCGGCGCCCCGGACGCCGCGCAGCCGCAGCCACCCACCTTCGGCCCGCTCGCCACGTCCCCGGCCAGCGCGGGCAGCGTCACCGGGCCGGGCGTCGCGGCGTCCTCACCGCCCGGCGTTCCGCCGTCCCAACCCCCGTGCTCCACCTCAGGCACGGCGGCCCAGTCCAGCAGGCGGGAGAGGACCTCGGCCCGCTTGGCCGCGTCCGTCACCGTCTCCAGCGGGAAGCCCAGCAGAACCGCGTTGCCCTTGCGCAGCGCGGCGGGGTTGCCGGTGGCGTCCACCGCCAGCACCTCCGCACCGGCGGTGGATAGGCCATCCGGCGCCCCGGCCGGGTAGGTCCCGCCGAGCCCGTCGTCCAGCAGCAGCCCCGCCACCCCGTCCAGCAGGCCACCGGGCGAACCGGAGATCGGCGGGGTGCCCGTGGCGGCGGTCACCTGCGCGCCGAGCACCTGGGAGAGGAATGCCTGGGCCTCGGGGCTGCCCGCGGCGAGCGCGCCCGCCAGCGAACTGCCGGACACCAGCAGGCGCCCCCCCGCCTCGACGAAGCCCTTCAAGGCCGACAGCTGCTCCTGCGTGGGAGCCCCCGTGTCCTGCCCGCGCCCGGCCAGCCAGTCCACGAGCGAATAGCCGACTGGCGCCACCAGCCCGCCGGCCAGCGCGGCCACGGTGGCGCTGTCGAACGCGCGGCCGGCTGCGGCCACCGCGTCCCCGTGGTGGCGCACGTAGCTGCCGTCGTTCATCCGCAGCAGGGCCACGCGGAAGACGTTGCCCAGGCTCCACGCGGAGAGATCGTCGAAGCGCCCCAGCGTGGCGTCCAGCCGCTCGAACCCGTTGACCACCAGCACCGGGGCGGCCCCCGCGGTGGCCACCGCCCCCACGGCCTGCGAGGGGAAGGACTCGCCGCCTGCATTGACGCCGCTCACGCGGAAGTACCGCAGCTCGCCCGGCTGGAGCTGCACGGTGAGGGACGTCCCGGTGGCGGGCGTGCCGTCGTCCCAGGAGAGGCCGTCCCTGCCCTGGTAGAGCAGCCAGGAGGCGGCCGGCGCGCCTGCTGCCGGGTCCAGCGTGGGGGGAAGCCACTGCACCTGCACCTTGGACTCGCCCAGGTTCCGCGCCACCAGCGCCGCGGGCGGCTCGGGTGGCAGCTCCGCAGGCTTCGCGTCCGTACAGGTGCCGTTCTGGCACGTGCCCGCGACGCAATCGGAGGAGGCCGTACAGGCAGTGTCCCGGGCGGCGAAGTACTTGATGATGCCCTGCATGACAGACCGGGTGAGCAGGTAGCGGAAGCGCGGGTCTTTGAGCTGCCGGGCGTCGTCCACCTGGTCGTGGAACGCCATCTCCATGAGGATGGCGGGGGTCTCCCCGTTGTGCGTGGGGCGCAGCTCACCGAACTCGGCGGACTTCACCCCGCGCGTCTTCCACGCCGGATCCCACGCGGCCTTGATGTCCGCGACGAGCTCCCCGTACACCTTGTCCGCCAGCTCCTTCGAGCCCGCCACGCCGGTGAACTGGTAGGCGCCGTTGACGTACCCGGGGCCGAAAGCGAACACCTCCGTCCCCCGCCCGCCCGAGCTGGAGGCGTTGGTGTGCCACGCCACGAAGACGGCGTCCTCGCCCTCCTCGTGGGCCCACGCGGTGAAGCGCGAGCGGGTGGAGACGTCGTCGTTGCGGTCGTCCCGGTTGCCGTCCTGGTCGTAAACGGACGGGGGGGCGCCGTTGAACTGCGCGGCATAGCGGGAGGACTCCTCGGCACGCGGCCGCTGGGAGGTGACGAGCGAG
>VGRA01000751.1 GCA_016875515.1 Deltaproteobacteria bacterium
CCCGAATCCTCCGGGAACCAGCCCGCCGGGCCCGCTTCCGCCGCAAACCGACTGGCAAAAGCGCGGGCCTCCCGCCGATAGAGCGCCGCGATCGGGAATCCTTCGGCGCCACGGGCAAACTCCGCAAGCGCGAGCAATGTGTGGCTGGACTGGTTGAGGGTGGAGACGAGGTAGGCAGGCGCGTTGCGGTCGAGCGCGCGTCGAAGCCCGTCTGCCCACACTTGGCGGACGCGTCGCCCAAGCTGCGCCGCGGCATCGCCTTGTGTTGCGAGGTAGCGCTCCAGCGCTGGGGCGGTCGTCATGAAGGCGCGCGTGAACTGGGGAAGCTGGAAGGCGACGAAGCCGGGGTATGGGTCGGTGTCACCTATCGAGAGCTGGCGCTCGTCCTCGCCAAACGTCAGCAGGTCCGAGAGCCCCTGCATGGCCGCTCGAGCGAGCAACTCCGGGTTCCTGATCGGCCCTCCTGTTCGCTCGGGGCCCCAGGGATTGCAGGGATGTGACCAGGTCGCCGCGCGCGTCAACTGCGCCGCGGCCTGGGAGGGCAGCCCGAGCCCCGTGAAGGCCGGGAGGTACTGGGCGCCGTCACGCGTCGTGTAGCGAAGCCCGCGCAGCACGTCCCAGCGCGCCGAGTCCGGATCAAACTCCCCCGCACAGAGTCCTCCCGAACACCCGCCTCCATTGACACATTCGGCGGCCACCTGGCAGGTCTGGCGGTGAAGGAGGTGGAGCCCGACCCCGCCCGCAAAGTGGCTCCCGCCATCAAACTCAAGTCCGCGCAGACTGTGTTCGCTCGTGTTGCCATGGGACACACTGCCGGCGGACAACCTCGCCCTGGACAGATAGAATCGCACCGCACGGAGCGGATTGTCATAGCTGTGGAGGAGCGTTGTACGCCGCCAGACCTCGTCCGGAGGCAGGGGTGCTTGGGGACTGCCGAGGCACGCCTCCGACTGCGCCACACCCGCCACGACGGCCGTGTCATTCAACCTGTCGGAAGTGGCGTCGTTCCCGGCGTACGCAGCGAGCTGAGGCAGCAGCTCGAGAATCTCTTTTTGGAATATGTGAGAGACCAGAGTCTCAGCGCCGCCAGCCGCGACCACTCTCACCACGGAAGCTCGTACCGAGCGCGCAGTGAGCTCAGAGTCACAAAGGATCAGGGGCATCCCGGACGCACCGACGGTCACGCGCGGCGCGGCCGAGGTAAGGGCCGGAAGGTCGAGCCGCCACACCTCGCCGTCATCGGCCTGGCCCGGAGGGACGACATAGGTCGCCACATTGCCGAGGCTGAGCCCGTTCATGGGTGCTGCGTCGCCAAGACGCGTCACCGGAACAGCGCCTCCCGTGACCTCGAGATTGAGCAGGAGCGCGGCCGTCTTGTGGCGCGGGGCCCACGCGAAGAGCGATGCGGCCTCGGTTGCACACCCCTGCCCACACAAAGGCCAGAGCATGCGCCCGCTCGGGATCGCGAATCCCCAGCCCACGCCGTCGGGCAGGCGGAGCGCCACTGCACCTTTCAGCGAGTTGGTCGCGATGCGGATCTGGTGCACCCCTGCCCGCGCCAGCGAGATGCGGTAGCCGCGCATGGCGCCGCGCTCGAAGCGCAGGCCAGAAGGGGGGGGTTCGACAGGGGAGGGCCGGACTTGCGGCGCCCCCTCGCCTGAAGCTTGTGCCTGGGCGTGCCAGTGGACGATCTTTTCATCCGGGTCGAATACACGGATCGTGGCGAAATGGTCCGAGTATGGATAGGGATCCGTGGGCCGCAGGTCGCCTGCGCTGTCAGGGGTGCCGAGCTGGTCATAAGCAAGCTCCGCCTGAAGGGCGCCTCCGGGCGAGACAAGATAGATGTTGATGATGGGGCGCATCGGGTCGGGCTGGAGGGAGACCGGCCCGAAGGCCCGGGTGAGCGGCGCGGGGCGCCGGCAGCCCGACATGCAGTC
>VGRA01000752.1 GCA_016875515.1 Deltaproteobacteria bacterium
CTCCTGCAGCTCCCGCCGGGCACGGAATGGCACCGGCTCCGCCCCCTCCACCTTTACGGCCTTGAGCGGCCGCTTGCGGTGGAGCGCGCGCATCACGCGGGCCTCCTCCTCGAAGAGCAGCCACGCCTCGCCTTTCCGGGAGAGGGGGCGCTTGGCCATGCGGTCCACCCGGAATTTGAGCTTCAGCGTCAGCGAGAAGCCGACGTGGAAGATCCGCTTGAAGGGGTACTCGCGGAGGATGGCCGCGGTTGCGGCGGGGTTGGCGCCGGAGAGGTGCTCGAGCCCGAGCGACAGGCACTGTGCAGAGGCCTCTGCCACGCGACGCAGCGCCTCGCCGTCACCGGGGTCTGCCCCCTCGGCTACGAGCGCCTGGTTGACGACGTGGCGAAGCTCCTGCTCGGCATTGTCACGCTCGTCCTGCGCAAGGCCGTCCAACGCCGCACGCAGGTAGTCCTCGTCCGCGCCGGCGCGCTGCAGCCCAGGCGCCCGCGCGTCCCATGCCGGGGCAGACGCGTCCGGGTCCACCCAGGCGAACAGCGACAGGGCCTCCTCCAACGGTGGAAAGCCCAAATCTGCCAGGCGTGCCCGGCGCATCCCGAAGGCGGTCTCCTCCAGCTCCGTGTCCAGCTCCCAGCGCAGCGCCTCGAACAGCCGCCCGGCGGCGAAGGGATCCCGCGTGATCAGCGCGGAGAGCAGGGAGCGGACAGTGGCCAGCTCCTGCCCGTCCACCTTGAACTCCAGGAGGTACTTGCCCTCCGGTGACTCCATGGTCACGCCCGGCGGGTTGATGTCCGGCGTCTCCTCCAGGTCGTGGATCTCCACGGTGCGGCGCAGCAGCAGTTCCAGCGCCTCCAGGTCCATGCCGTCCAGCTTGGCGAGGAACGCCTCGTCGTCCTCCCCCTGCGCTGCGGCCAGCCAGGAGAGCAGCGCATGGTGGTCCAGACCGTCCTTTCGCCACGCCCCCAGGTCCACGAAGGTCCGGAACTGCCGCGGGGACGCCAGCTGGACGATCTCCCCGGCGTCCGCGAGCCCCACCTCCTGGATGTCCCGGTAGAGCGCGTCCGCGGCCTGGGCCTTCACGGCGAGCGCGGCCTTGTCGTGGGAGATGAGCGCGTCCAGCCGCTTGCGCGGCGGCAGGGACTGGAGGGTGCGGGGGTCCAGCAGCGGTGCGGCCATGGCTATTGGATGTTTCCTTCGCAGTTCCAGTCCACGTGGAAGGCCTGGAGCGCCGGCGTCACGCCGTTCACGGACGAGGTGAGCACGAACTCGATCAGCAGGAAGGCGCCGTCCGGCACCCCCGCCGCGGCAAGGTCCACCGGGGACTGGGCGAAGGGGCCGAAGCGGGGGGCCGCGGCCAGGCCTGCCTGCGTGGCGGCCGAGCGGACGTAGGCGCTGACGGAGGTGCCGGCGGGGACCTGCGCCTGCCAGCTGAGCTGCTGGAAGCCGGTGAGGGGGCCGCAGGCCTTGAGCACCTGGGCGTAGGTGCCGCGGGGCGCGGTGAAGCGGCGGAGCTGGTACCCGGTGAAGTCCGAGTACGTGTACAGCCCCTGCGCTTGCTGCGCCGTGCGGGTGATGGCCCCGGTGGTGCGGTTCACGCGGAAGGCGTTGCCGGAGTAGTTGTTCACCCAGGCGTTGCCGTCCCCGTCCAGCCCCACGCCAATGCTGTGGTTGCTGTTTCCGTCCGTGGCGTCCACGAAGTCCACGGTGCCGTTGGGGCCCGGGAAGCCCTTCACCGCGCCGGTGTCCTGGTCGAAGGCGATGAGGTGGGCCACCGGGCTCCCGGCGACCGAGTAGGTGCCGCTCATCCACACCCAGCCCTGGTCATCCACCGCGATGCCACGCCCCCGGCCGAAGGTGGTGCCCGCGGCGCTCACCTTGGAAGAGAAGTCGAACTCGGTCCACGTGCCGGGTGTGGCGGTGACGCCGGGGCCGTGGTC
>VGRA01000753.1 GCA_016875515.1 Deltaproteobacteria bacterium
AGCGGAGCTGTTCGGCATCCACAGGTGCTTGACGAAGGCATCGAACACCTCGGCCCTGGACGCGAGGCGTGGCCTGCTCCGCCCAGCCGACCCAACGCACGCACCCTCGACGAGCGGCTGGCCTCCTTGCCGGTCTGCCTCGCCCACCCGTCGCGAATCTCCTGGAGGGTGGCGTCCGGCCGCTCGCGGAGGAGGGCGCAGACGAGCGACTCATCCTCGTGCGCTACGCCCCGGATGTGGCGGCGCGCTTCCCGCTCGGAGGCACCCCTGCCCGGCAGCCCTCCGGGCCCCGCGTGCAGCCACCTGCGACGTCGTGCAAGGACCGCCAGCAACGAGAGCCCGCGCGGCCCAGCGGCAGCGCCACGAGCCGGAGCCCGCCGCTGCCTCGGCACGCGCCTGCAAGCACCGACGCCGTGGTCACCCTTCCCCGGGCGCCGCCTGCTCGGCGAGCCCCAGCTCCGCGAGCGCGGAGACGAGCAGGTCCACGTTCCCCTCCGAGTGCGCCGCGGAGAGCGACACGCGCAGCCGGCTGGTTCCCTCCGGCACGGTGGGCGGGCGGATGGGCTTGACCAAGAGGTGCCGCTCGCGGAGCGCGCGCGAGGCCTCCACCGCGCGGACCGGGTCCCCCAGCACGACGGGGAAGATGGGGCTGCGCCCCTGCGCCGGCAGCCCCAGCGCCTCCAGCCCCGCGCTGAAGCGGCGGATGTTCCGCCACAGCCGCTCCCGCAGCGCCTCGTCCGTGGCCAGCGCCTCCACGCCCGCCGAGGCGGCCGCGCACAGCGGCGCAGGCAGGGACGTGGAGAAGACGAGCGCCCGCGCCCGGTGCGTCAGCCAGTCCGCGACCGCCTCGGAGCAGGCCACGAAGGCGCCGTAGGCCCCGGCCGCCTTACCGAGCGTCCCCATGCGCAGCGGCACCCGGGCGGACAGCCCCAGCTCCGCGCACAGCCCCGCGCCGGACGGCCCCAGCACCCCGAAGGCGTGGGCCTCGTCCACCAGCAGCCCCGCGCCGTGCTGCTCGCACAGCGGCACCAGTTGCTCGAGCGGCGCCCAGTCCCCGTCCATGGAGAACACCGCGTCCGTCACCACCAGCTGCCGGCGGACGGGGTGTGTTGCAAGCAATTGCGCGAGCGCCCCCACGTCCCCGTGCGGGTAGACGACCACCTTCGCGCGGCTGAGGCGGCACCCGTCCACGAGCGAGGCGTGGTTGAGCGCGTCGCTGAAGACGACGTCCTCGGGGCCGAGCAGCGCGGACAGCACGCCCAGGTTGGCGGCATACCCGCTGTTGAACAGCCTTGCGGACTCCGTGCCCATGAGCCGGGCCAGCTGCCCCTCCAGCTCGCGGTGGACGAGCGAGTCCCCCACCACGAGCCTGCTGGCGCCGCTGCCCACCCCGTAGCGGACGGTGGCGTCCCGCAGGGCGCTGGAGAGCCGGCCGTCGGCGGCGAGGCCCAGGTAGTCGTTGGAGGAGAAATTAATGACCGTCTCGCCGGAGAGGCGGACGAGCGCGCCCTGCGCCCCCTCGAGCGGCTCGAGGTGGCGGCGGTGGCCGCGGGCGGAGAGGTGGGCGAGCCCGGCCTCGGCCCATCCGTCGACGGGTGACCTCACGGCGGACAGTGCTGTGTCAGCGCTGGACGTTCGGCTCGAGGGCGGTGACACCCGCTCGCTCGAGCAGGGCCATGTCCTGCGTGTACTCCGGGTTGCCGGTGGTGAGCAGCTTCTCGCCGAAGAAGAGCGAGTTGGCCCCCGCCATCATGCAAAGCAGCTGGGCCTCCTCGGTCATCTGCATTCGGCCGGCGGACAGGCGCACCATGGCGGCGGGCATGAGGATGCGGGCGGTGGCAATCATCCGCACCATGTCCGTGGCGGGGACGGCGGCCTGGTTCTGCAGCGGCGTGCCCTTGACGGGGACGAGCGCGTTGACCGGGACGGACTC
>VGRA01000754.1 GCA_016875515.1 Deltaproteobacteria bacterium
TCTGCGTCCTGGAAGCGGGGGTGGTGGTGGAGTCCGGTCCGCACGGGGCGCTGCTGGCGCAGGGGGGCCGGTACGCCGCGCTGCTGCAGCACGGCCTGGCCGGGGCCCTGGCCCACGGCCCAGAGGAAGTCCTGCGGCCTGCGCCCGGGCCTCATTAAGATTGGGGACATGTCACGACGGACCGGATTCGAGCGGCGCTTCGAGGGGCTGGACGCGCTCGGGGAGCTGCTGGCGCTGACCAACGCCGTGCTGGAGCCCCACGAGGTGGTGGAGCGCTTTGCGCAGGCGCAGGGGGCGGGAGAGGCCGCGCCCGAGGTCATCCCCACGCTGTTCGACGGCGAGCCCCGCTTCGCGGACCCGGAGTATGCCCGGCGGCTGTACCAGAACCTGCTCGGGCTCTGGGACGAGCTGGCCGCGGGCAGGACGCCCCGGGCCGCGGCGGGACCGGACCGCCCCCGGAAGGAGAAGCGGCCGCCGGCCGGGCCCCCCGGCCCCTTCCCCGAGGCGGGACCGGACGCGCCGTGGGTGGAGGCCGCCCTCGGTTACCTGGGGGCGGTGGACCGCCGGGGGCTGGAGCGGCTGGAACACGCGTTTGAAAACAGGCAGGATGCTCTCTTGGAGCTGTTGGACGAGGCGCAGCTGTCCGAGCAGGCGTGGGCGGCGGCGCGCAGCCGGATGTTCCGCCTGTTCTGCCTCGTGGAGTTGGGTTGGCCGGCGGGCGTCTACGGCGTGGGCCCGGCGGAATGGAAGGCCGCGGGAGCAGGGACGGCACCACCGTTCCCCGCAGCGCTGCGGCAGCCCGCGTTGGAGGCGCTGTCCGGGGAGGTCCCGGAAGCAGCCGAGGCGGAGCAGGTGCAGGCGCTGGTGGAGCGGGCCCTCCGGGCCCTCTGGAGTGCGCGAAAGCGAGGGTAGGCGGCATGGCGAAGGACCAGTCGGGCGGCGGCTTCACGGGCAAGCGGACCAAGAGCTTCCGGGAGCTGGACGCGAAGCGGGGCAAGAGCAAGTACCACTCCCGCCAGGATGACCCCGAGCAGCAGAAGATTGAGCGCAGCCCCACGTACGAGCGGTACAAGCGGGCGGCGGACGCGCTTTTCAGTGGGGGGACGCTCCCCGAGGGGCTGGAGAAGACCTTCGACCCGGACGGAAAGCGGAAAATCCAGGCGCAGGAGATGATGAAGCTGCGCGAAGCCCCGGACCGGAAGATGTGGGCAGTGGCCGTGCTGCAGTTCCTGGAGAAGTTCCCCGAGCTGCCCGAGGACCCGTACTTCCTGGACTCGCTGCTGGACCACCCGCGCGAGCGCGTGGTGGACAAGGCGCTCACCAAGCTGGAGTCGTTGCAGGCCGAGGGGCGCATCAAGAGCAAGCCGCAGTCGCTGAAGCAGCGGCTCACCTCCATCGAGCTGACCTCCATGGACCCGGAGATGCAGGCCCGGGCCAAGGTGCTCAAGGCGCAGCTGTTCTAGGGCCCGCGCCGCGCGGTGCTAGCGTGCGGTGCATGCCATTTGTCGCCCTGCCCCTCGCGCTGCTGCTGGCCTCTGCGCCCGTCGGCGCAATGGCCGAGGAGACCCCTGCCGTCCAGCCTGCGCCTGCTGCCGGGGATGCAGCCCCGTCCGCTCCTGCAGGGACGCCGCCGCCGGCGGCCGCGGGGCAACCGGCCCCTGCCACCGCTGCCGCTGGGTCCCTCCCGCGTGGTGCGGGGAAAGGTGGAGGCGTGGGAGGTGGCGGACTCGGTGGGGGCCGTCGGGGTGCGCGTCTCGCCGCTGCAGGTGCCGCTGCTGTCGAACCACGGCCTGTTCGAGGCGCAGTTCGGCGCGTTCATCGGCGCGCCCATCGGCTCGCCGAGGGGCCCCACGGCGGTCCCCATCCTCTCCGGGCGGCTCCACCTCCGGAACGCGTCCGGCTTCGCCGTGTACGCCGGCATGTCCTGGCCTTC
>VGRA01000755.1 GCA_016875515.1 Deltaproteobacteria bacterium
CCAGCTGCTCTCCCAGCTGCTGCCGGTGTTCCGCCGCTTCAACTCCTCCGTGGTGCGCGACGTTCAGTTCACGCTGAAGACCACGCCCACCCCGAACGGCGTGGCGGACTTCAGCGACACCTCCGCCTTCACCACGGCGGACCACGACTTCCAGCAGATCCCGCTCGGCTTCAACTTCGCGCTGAAGTTCGCGGACCTGCCCAAGTTCAAGGGCTCGTACGTGGACGGGCTGGTGCTGCTGGGCGGCGTGATCACCCCGGGGCGAGGCGTGGTGCCGCTGGGCCTGGGCGTGGGCGTCAACCAGAGCCCGGCAGACGCCAAGGTGGACAAGCAGGGGGCGCTGCCGTCTGCAGGCCTCGTCAGCCTGCGCATGGCGCCGGCGCACCACGGGCTCGAGGGCAGCACCTACGGCGTGGTTGCGCTCGGCGCGTCGCTGAAGAGCGCCACGGACTCCACCTCGGGCGTGGGCGGCTCGGCCATCTTCGCGCGCGTCCCGTCCAACAAGCTGGTGTTCGACCCCAAGGGTGCCACCCCCATTGATGTGTCCGGCGAGACCTTCCTGACCATCCAGGAGGACGCGAAGTACAACTTCGTCAGCACCCCGTACGGCGGGATTGCCAAGGGCCGCACCTTCACCTTCACGAACACCAACAAGGCGCAGGAGCTGGCGGGCGCCAGCGTGGTCCGCGTGACCTTCTACGGCACGGACGACCTGCGGTGGAGCGTGGTCGCAGACCCGTCGGCGCTGGCGGGCGGCACCTTCACCCTGCCGGAGGTTCCGTCCGGCCTCAAGGATCGCACCTTCTCCAGCGGCAACAAGGCCAGCGGGCAGCGGTCCGACATGCTGGTGCAGACCGTGCGCCTGGCCACCGAGTCCGGTGCGGCGCTGTCCTTCACCCAGCTGGTGGAGAACAACGGCACCAACGCGGAAAGGTTGAACGACTTCGCCCGAGCCTTTGCCATCATGGGCTACGCCCGCCCGGTGGTGGCGTGGGAGACGCCGGCCAACAACGGCACTGCGGTCAAGGGCAGCGCATTCAAGGTGGTGGTGTCCAACTTCGTGCTCGGCACCGACGGCTACCTGACCGTGTCCTGCGGCACCGGGACGGACCAGTCCGTGGAGGCGACTGCCTACTCGGACGTGGCCAAGGGCGAGGCGAGCGGCAACCTGCCGGCCGGCTGCTCAGGCGTGGTGACGCTGACGGCGACGCTGGTGGACATGAACCGTGCGCCGCTGCAGCCCCCCGCGGCCTTCATCACCAACGTGACGTTGCAGTAGCCGGCGCAGGGTGTTGGGCGCGGCGCGAGGTCTCCAAGCGGGGGCCTCGCGCTACGCGTTTTCTGGGGTAGAGAGGAGCCCATGGCACTTCCGACGATCGACGTGAACAACGCCCTTTCCTCCGCGGTGGGCGCGGGAGGTCTCTCCGCCGAGGCGCTGGTGAAGTTGGCGCCGCGGGTGGCCGCCGCACACGCGGCCGTCTACGGCGCGCGCGCCGCGGGGAGGCTGCCGTATCTGGACCTGCCCACGGACAGGCCCGCGGCCGAGGCGGCCAAGGCGCTGGCCGGAGAGCTCTCCGGGTTCGAGTCACTGCTCGTGCTGGGCATTGGCGGCAGCAGCCTGGGGGCGAAGGCGCTCTTCACCGCGCTGTGCCACCCGTTCCACAACCTGCTCCCGGCAGCGGCCCGGGGTGGGCGCCCGCGGGTGTTCTTCCCGGACAACTCGGACGGGTCCACGTTTGCGGGGCTGCTGGAGGTGGTGGACCTGCAGCGGTCCGCGGTGGCGGCCATCACCAAGAGTGGCGGGACGGCGGAGACGTGGGCGCAGTTGCTGCTCCTGCGCGAGCGGCTCGGGGCAGAGGCGGCTCGGCGGCAGGTGGTGGCCATCACGGACCCGGAGAAGGGGGCGCTGCGCGCGGTGGCGCGCGAGGAGG
>VGRA01000756.1 GCA_016875515.1 Deltaproteobacteria bacterium
CCATTGCTCGGGCAGCGCGCCCCCCTGGAAGTCATGGTCGAGGTTCTGGAGGACCTCGCCGCTGACCTCGTCCACGAGGTGGACGAAGAAGCGGTAGCCCGGCGGGGGCGCCTGGAGCGCCTCGAACTGGTGGAGCACCTGGATGCCGTCCCCCGCGCGCCCCTTCGCGGCCGTCACGCGGGTGCCCTTGTAGCGGATGGCCCCCCCGCCCAGCGTGGCTCCGGCGGCGGAGGCGGCTGCTGCCTGGGGGCTGGCGCGCCGCCTGGGGCCGGCCTGTTCATCCCGGCATGCCTCCAGGAGGAGCAGGAGGGTGGCGGCAGCGGCGAGGCGTGGAATTCGCATGAGGGGGCCGGACCATAGACGAGCAGGCGCCGGAATGGTCCGGGCGGGTGGATGCCCGTCCCGCGGCTGGGCCCGTGTTTCCGGCGCCGGGGCCGGATTCCCGGGGGTTGCCGCGGCACCCGGGCTGCTCAGCCCGCCCTCCATGAACCTTAACCTCGAATGGAACGGACAGGCCAGCGCCCCCGCGCTGGACGGCCACCGCGTGACGCTGGGAGGTGGACGGCAGGACAGTCTCAAGCTGGACGGGGCGCGCCCGGGATTGCTCACGCTGGAGCGTGCCGGCACCTTCTGGACGGCGCGAGCGGCCGAGCCGGCGAACTTCGCCGGGCGTCCCTTCCCAGCGCACGTGGCCCGCCTCTGGCTGCCGGGGGAGCCGCTGCAAGTGGGCGGGCTTCGCTGCACCTGGCGTGGCGCGGTCGCAAGCGAGCGCGGCGCGCTGGAGACCTCGGTCCTCGCCCGCCAGTTGCTGGGCTCGGGGCAGGTGCTGGAGGCGGCAAGCCCGGCGCTGGTCTGCCTGTGCGGACGGGACCTCGGGCGGCGGCTGGTCCTGGGACGCCACGGCGGCGTGCTCGGGCGCTCCGGACAGGCGCACCTGCGGCTGCTGGACGAGAGCATCTCCCGCGCGCACCTGTCGTTCACGCGGGGGGCCTCCGGGTGGTGGGTGGAGGATCTCGGCAGCCCCAATGGCCTCCAAGTGGACGGGAAGCCGTGGAAGCGGGCCGCGCTCGTCCACGGCGCCGTGCTGGACCTGGGGCGGGTGCAGTTGAGGTTCGAAGCGCCCGGCGAAGCCGTTGCACGCCCGCCTCAGCCGGAAGCGGGACCGCCGCCCGAGCAGCCAGCAGGCACCGGCATGCGGCTCGAGAACCCCACGCCCGGGATGCCCCGCGCGCGGGACACCGCGGCCCCGCAGCGGCGCTGGGTGCGGACGGCGGTGGGCCTTTTGGGGGCAGCCACGCTGCTTGGGCTGGCGTGGGCCTGAGTCGCCGTCAGCCCCGCACGCGCGTCAGCAGGTGCTGGGCGAGTTCCCGGTGGTGCCGGTACAGGTTTCTGAAGTGGACGGCCCTGCCGGCCGCACGAACGACGTAGAGGGTGAGCGGCCCGGGGAGGATGTCGAAGGCGTCGCACTCCGCCCAGCGGGCACGGGTTATCCGCCACACGCCGCGGAAGGTGAGCCCGTCCTCGTCCACCGTGATGGCGCTGCGGCCGTAGGCGAGTGCGCTGAAGAGGAAGAACGCGGTGAAGCCCGAGGCGCCGGCCACCGCCCTCCCGGCCTCCCCGGCGCCCGAGACCATCCAGGCCACCCACCCCCACCACGCCGCGCACAGCAGCATCAGCACCACGAGCACCGGGTGCGGGCGGAAGGTCCGGGGAGGGCGCTCGAGCGTCAGCATCGAAACGCCAAGGTGGACACGCCCCGGATGGATTCCAACCGCCGCGCGAAGGGATGCAGTCCCCGTCCTCCGGAACGCCATCCACGCGCTCCAGTGTTCCACGGCCCATCAGAACCGGGGGCGGAGCGGCAGCGGTCCCACGTGGACGGTGCCGGCTCGGCGTGGCGGGCGGAGATCCCCCGCCCCCCCTGCAGGACG
>VGRA01000757.1 GCA_016875515.1 Deltaproteobacteria bacterium
GGCTGTCGCAGGTGACAGGGGGGGGCTTCCCCCCGCCTTCTTCGCCGTGGATGCAGCGCAGCGCGCCGCGGCCGCCGAGTCCGGCGAATTGAATTTCGCCAACGCCGTCCACGCGCGCGTGGGGGCCATGCGCCGCGGGGAGTTCCCCGTCCACCCTCGGGAGTGCGGCCACTGCCGCTTCCGCCCGGTGTGCCGGTTCCGCAGTGACGACCCGGGCGAGGAGGCGGCCCCATGAGCGGCGTGCCCGCGCAGGACGCGGCGGCCACCCCCGGCGGCCCTCCCCCGGTGGATGCGGCGCTCGCGCTCGAGCAGAACCTGGCGCTCATGGCCGGGGCCGGGGCGGGGAAGACGTGGAGCCTCGTCGCGCTCTGCCTGCACGTGCTGGGCGGCGCCCGGACCCGGGCGGAGGCGCTGCCGCCGTCGCGGCTGGTGCTCGTCACCTTCACGGAGAAGGCGGCCGGGGAGCTGAAGGACCGGCTGCGCCACCGGCTGCGCGCGCTCGCCGCGGGGCGGACGGACGGGGAGGAGGTGCTGGTGCGCGCGTTCGAGCGCCTCGCCCGCCCGTTCCCTCCTGCGGAGACCTGGCAGCGCATCTTGGAGGCATTGGGCGGGGCCTTCGTGGGCACCTTCCACGGGATGTGCGTGCAGCTGCTCCGGCGGGCCCCGCCGGGCCTCGGCGTGGACCCGGGCTTCGTCCTGCTGGACGAGGAGGCGGCAGGTGGGATCGTCCACGATCTCGCGGGGAAGGTGGTGCTGGAGGCGCTCCAGGGGGGCGCCCCAGAGGTGGAGGCGCTCTGCCGCGAGTGGGGGTACGCGTCACAGGGCCGGGGTGAGGGGCTGGTGGACGCGCTCGTCTCCACGCTCACGCGCCTCCGGGAAGAGGGGCGCACGGCGGCGGACGTCCAGGTGACGGACGCCGCAGAGGCGCGCGCGCGGTTCGAGGCGGGCCTGGGCCGGGCACGCGACTCCTGGGCCGAGGTCCGTGCCGCGCTGGAGGCGCGCCGCCAGAAGTCCGCCTGGAACGACGTGTTGGAGGCGCTGGCCGCCCCGCTCGGAGGTTTGGCGGAGGGGAACTTCCTCGCGCCGGAGGGCTTCGCCGCGGTGCGCGCTGCGCTGGAGGGGGCGCGGGTGCCCTCGTCCGGGGCCCACAAGGAGGCGGTGGCTGCGCTCAAGGCTGCCGTGCTGGGCTCGGACGAGGTGCCGGGCCTGGAGGTGCTCCACGCGGGGCTGTTCGCGGAGCCCCAGGAGCGGGCCTTCGTGGGACTGCTCGCTCAGCTGGAGCGGGCGCTCGCGGCGCGCTTCGCCGAGGAGGGCACGCTTGACTTCACCGAGCTGCTGGCGCGGACGAGGAACCTGCTGCGGGACGTGCCCTCGTTCCGCGCCGACGTGCAGGGCCGCGTCGGTGCGCTGCTCGTGGACGAGTTCCAGGACACCAACCGGCTGCAGCTGGAACTGGTCCACCTCCTCGCGGAGGCCCGGGCGGGGGCCGTGCGCCCTGCGCGGACGCGCGACGAGGTGCTCGGGCTGCCGCTGGAGCCGGGGATGCTGTGTGCGGTGGGGGACCGCAAGCAGTCCATCTATGAGTTCCGCGGGGCAGACGTGTCCGTGTTCGAGTTGCTGGCGCGCACGGTCGAAGCGTCCGGCGGCGCGCGTGCCTTCCTGAAGGACAACCGGCGCAGCACCCCGGCGCTGCTCGGCCGCTTCAACCACGCCTTCGCGCGCGTCCTCCGTGGGCGCGCCGAGGCGCTGGACGACGTGGCCTACGTCCCGGCCGAGGACGACCTCCGCCCCACGCGCCCGGACGCGGACGCGGGGGCGCCGCTCGAACGGCTGCTGCCACCGGCCGAGGGACCGGACCGCGCGCGCGAAGCAGACGCGCTGGCGCGCCGGCTGGCGCAGTTGCTCGCCCTTGGGGCGCCCGAGCG
>VGRA01000758.1 GCA_016875515.1 Deltaproteobacteria bacterium
CCGGCGCTTCCCGCCGTCTCCCCGGCCGCTCCGCCGAAGCCCGCCCGCAACAGCGCCTCGCTGGACCCGGCGAAGTTCCCGCTGCTCACCGCGCTGGGCCGCAACCTCACGGAGGCGGTCCACAACGGGCAGGTGGACCCTGTGGTGGGACGGGCGCGGGAAATTGAAGAGGTCATCGACGTCCTCGGCAAGCGCCGCACCAACAACCCCTGCCTCGTGGGCGAGCCCGGCGTGGGCAAGACCGCGGTGGTGGAGGGGGTGGCCCACCAGCTCGTCCAGGGGAAGGGGACGCTGGCCCAGAAGGTCATCGTCGAGCTGGACGTGGCCTCGCTCGTGGCCGGCACCCAGCTGCGCGGCAGCTTCTCGGAGAAGCTCAACGCGCTGAAGGAGGAGGTCCGCGCCGCGGACGGCCGCGTGGTGGTCTTCATGGACGAGATCCACACGCTGGTGGGCGCAGGGGCCACGGGTGATGGACCGCAGGACGCGGCCAACGAGCTCAAGAGCGCCATGGCCCGCGGCGAGTTCCCGTGCATCGGCGCCACCACGCACGAGGAGTACCGCAAGTTCATCCAGCAGGACCCGGCGCTGGAGCGGCGCTTCACCTCCATCACGGTGAACGAGCCGTCGGTGGAGGAGACAGTGGACATCCTCGCGGGCGTCATCACCCGCTACGAGGACCACCACCAGCTGCGCTACGCCCCGGCGGCGCTGCAGGCGGCGGCCGCGCTCTCCTCCCGCTACATCACGGACCGCTTCCTGCCGGACAAGGCCGTCTCGGTGGTGGACCTGGCCGGCAGCCGCGCGCACCGCGAGGGGCGCGGCGTGGTGGGGGCGGAGGACGTGGCCCGGGTGGTGGCGAAGATGGCGGGCGTGCCGGAGGAGCGGCTGCTCGTGGACGACTCGGCGCGGCTGCTGCAGCTGGAGGCGGACCTGCAGGCCCGCGTCATCGGCCACGAGGAGGCGGCGGCGCGCATTGCCCGCGTCATCCGCCGCAACTACGCCGGATTTGCCAGCCGCCGCCCCATGGGCAGCTTCCTCTTCCTGGGCCCCACGGGCGTGGGCAAGACGGAGATGGCCCGGGCGCTGGCAGACGTGCTGTTCGGCAGCAAGGACGCGCTCATCCGCGTGGACATGTCGGAGCTGTCCGAGCCGCACTCCGCCTCGCGCCTGCTGGGCGCCCCAGCCGGCTACGTGGGCTACGGTGACGGAGGTCAGCTGACGGAGGCGGTTCGCCGCCGGCCATCCTCGGTGGTGGTGTTGGACGAAATTGAGAAGGCCCACCGGGACGTGCTGATGCTCCTGCTGCAGGTGCTGGAGGAGGGGCGGCTGACGGACGGGAGGGGGCGCCACATCGACTTCTCCAACACGGTGGTGGTGCTGACCACCAACCTTGGCGCGGAGACGTTCGAGCGCAAGGCGCGGCCCATGGGGTTCGGCAGCGCGGAGGCCTCCGACGCGCCGGCCGCGGACAAGGACCCGGCGCAGGAGTCCGCGCGGAAGGCGCTGCCGCCGGAGCTGTGGAACCGCATCGACGAGCGGCTCACCTTCCGCCCGCTGAAGGAGGCGGAGGTGGCGCGGATTGCGGGCCTGCTCCTGGCAGAGAGCAGCAGTCGGCTGCGCGCGGAGAAGGGCATTGCCTACGTGGCGGACGCGCAGGTGGTGGAGCTGCTGCTGCGCTCGGGCGGGTTCGACCCGCAGCTGGGCGCCCGCCCCATGCGGCAGACGGTGCAGCGGCTGGTGGAGGCGCCGCTGGCCGAGCGGATTTTGGCAGGCGAGTTTGGCCGCGGCGATACGGTGCGCGTGGCCGTGGAGGACGCGGGGCAGCTCGCGTTCCAGAGGGAGGCAAGGCGATGAAGCGCGTGGTGATGTCGGTGGTGGCGGCCGCTGCGGTGGCCGGCGTGTCGTGTTCGAAGTCCC
>VGRA01000759.1 GCA_016875515.1 Deltaproteobacteria bacterium
GCCCATGAGCATGGAACCTCGTCAACTGTTCGCCCATTCTTCTCTGCACAGCCGGCTGCTGGCGGGGGCTGCTGGCGGGGGCTGCTGGCGGGGGCCACGGCCCTCGCCGTCGCGTTGGGTGTTTCATGCGGTGGGCCTGCGTCCTCGGATGGCCCGGCCACGGACCTGGCCCAGAGGCGGGACGCGGTTGGGACCCTGACATGGCCCACGGACGGCCAGTGGGTGGCACTGAAGCGCGGCGGCATCAACATGGGAGATGCCAACGGCGACACCAACGCCGTGGCCGGCTCCAGCCGGGACGTCCAGGGCACGTCGGCATCACCGGCGGTCTCCATGTACGCCACGGGCTCCCAGGTGTTCTTCCGCATGCGGCTGGGCGCAACGCCCATCACCAGCGGGACGGAGCTCGCCCCCTTCGCGTGGGGCTGCGTGCTGGACTCGGACGGAAAGTCCACCACGTACGAGTACTCGGTGATGGTCAACGGCGCGGTGGCCAACGACCGGGTGGAGTTCAAGCGAAACGCCACCACCACCATCCCTGACAGCGCCGAGGATCCCGCGGACGCCACGCTGCTGGCCAGCTACTCCGCGGTCACCGACAACGCCGTGGGAACCACCTCCCCGCACGCCCGCGTGGTGGTGGCGCCGACCGCGTTCGGCGGAGCCACGGACCAGTTCCTGGACTTCGCCGTGGACCAGGCGGACTTCGTGGCAGCGGGACTCAACGTGGCAATCCCACTCCGCGTGGCGTGCGGCAGCTCCAGCGATGCCACCGGGATCCTGGATGACCTGGCCGGCGCCTCCACCAGCCGGGCGCTGTCGGGCGTCCTGTCGGACGCGGTGGGGGTGAGCGTGGGAGGGGTGGCCGCGTACGCCGCGCCCTGCCCCGCCGGGAAGGCCTGCTTCTTCATGCCGGCCATGCTGCCCATCCAGAACATTTCCTCCGAGGGATACAGCGGAGACATGATCTTCGCTGCACCCACCCAGACCGCGGCCGTCTCGTACCGGCTCGGCAGCAGCGCCACGGTGAACTCACTCACGGTGAACGCCGGGACGAAGCAGCGGGTGGCCCTTGCGGGGGGCACGGTGGGGTTCGCCACCGGGTACGGCGTCGCAGAAAGCCGTGGCGTTTACGTGGAGTCCGACCGCCGCAACCTCCTCGCCGAGCAGCGGATGACGGCCACGTACTGGCAGTCCTCCTCCACCATCAAGTCGGACAAGGTGTCGCTGGGGACGCGCTTCCGGGTCGCAGGGTACAACCTCAACTTCGGCAACTCGGGCGAGACAGACAAGGCGGGATGGGACTTCCTCTCCTTCTATGCCCCCTACGCCACGACGGTCACGGTGGAGGCGCCCGCCTCCGCCCCCGTCGACATCTGGCGCGGCGCCTCACGGACCGTCACCATTCCCCTCGCCGCCGGACAGACCTACATCCTGCGCAGCAAGGCAGGCGGAAACCAGCTTGCGGCCGGCGCAGTGGCAGCTCCGGACATCGACGGGACGCTCGTCACCTCCACCGCCCCCATCTCCCTCGTGGTGGGAGGGCGCGGATGGGGCGCCACCCCCACGAATGTCGGCTGCGCGGGTGACGAGGGCGCGGATGGCGTCGTTCCCATGAAGTATGTGGGCACCGAGTACGTGACGACCACGTTCTCCGGGACCTCCAACCAGGATGTCCGCGTCGTGGCTGACGAGAACGACACGGTCGTCACGGTCAACGGCGTGACCGCGGCGACCCTCTCCGCCGGACAGACCCACAAGTTCACGCCGTCGAACTCGACCTACATCCAGACCTCCAAGCCAGCCGCCGTTTTTCAAAACGCTTCGAAGGTTGCTTGCGAGAACGACATCGCCTTCCTGCCGCCGCTCGCGCTCGCCAACATCGCATCCCAAACCTATGCGTTTGACGTTCTGGGT
>VGRA01000760.1 GCA_016875515.1 Deltaproteobacteria bacterium
AACGGACCGCGTCCACCCCGTCCAGCGCGCGGTCCACCACGGGCGCGTCCCGCACGTCCCCCACGAGCCACTCCACCTCCTCGTCCAAATGGGCGGGCCGCACCCTCGGCGTGCCGTGCACCTGCTCCGACAGGTTGTCCAACGCGCAAACGGCGCAGCCGCGCCGCAGCAGCGCCTCCGCCACGTGCGAGCCGATGAAGCCCGCCCCACCGGTGATGAGGATCCGTCCACGCATGCCCTGGTCGCCCCGCTCCAGCCGCCAGCCGCCAGCCACCAGCCACGGGAGAAGGCCCGGCGGCGGCGAGGAAGGTGGGACGGACCGGCAACCGGGCAAGCAGGCCTGCCGGACAGGGACGAGGTCCGGCCGGGGACACCGGGCCCCCGTACCCGGCCCCGTGGACGTCCCCCCTCCCGGCGCCACCTTCCGCGCTCCCGCAGCACCGCCCGGCAGCGTGCCCAATGATCTCGTCGAGCAGCTCGCGCTGTCCTCCAGCAACGGCCACTTCCAGCAACGGCCACTTCCAGCAACGGCCACTTCCAGCAACGGCCACTTCCAGCAACGGCCACTTCGTGCTGCGCGCGCCGGTCCCGCGAGGGGACGCTCACCACCCGGCAGGGCCACCCGGTCCACAACGACCAGGACGCGCGCACGGTGGAGCCGCTCAGCCCCAGGGCGCCGCCACTGACCGGAAGGCCCAACGGGTGGAGCTGTCCGGCTGCCCGTGCCAGCGCTGCACGGCGAGACGCGTCCGGCTGTGGCGGCGGGGGCCGCTGTGCACCGTGTGCCACCGGTCATTGCGCACGGTCACGCAGGACCGGTTAGAAGCCCCGGGACATGTTCCCCGTCCTCCAGTCCGTCCCACTCGGGCAGGGTCCGTGGCCCACGCCCAACCCCTTCCTCTTCTGCGTCCACCACGTGGACGGCTACCCGGCCGGCAACGCGGAGTTGGGGCCGCTGCCCTCGCTCTCGGGCAGGGATCCGGGGCAGGACTTCGCCGGCAAGGACGGCTGGAGCATGTACCACGGCCGCACCGTCCCGGGCTTTCCCCAGCACCCCCACCGCGGCTTTGAGACGGTGACCGTGGTGCGGCGCGGCTTCGTCGACCACTCGGACTCGCTGGGCGCTGCCGCCCGCTACGGCCAGGGGGACGTGCAATGGCTCACCGCCGGCGCGGGGGTCAACCACGCGGAGATGTTCCCGCTGCTCGAGCAGGCGCGGGACAACCCGGTGGAGCTGTTCCAGATCTGGCTGAACCTCCCCCGCGCCTCCAAGCGCGCCCCCCCGCACTTCACGATGTTCTGGGCGGAGCAAATCCCGCACGTGCGCGCCCCGGGCGTGGACGTGCGGGTGGTGGCGGGGGCGGTGGGGGGGGCCGCGCCGCTCGCCCCGCCGCCGGAGTCCTACGCCTCGGCGCAGGACTCGGGCGTGGCCATCTGGACTGCCTCTCTTGAGAACGGCGCCGCCTGGACGCTCCCGCCCGCCCGGCCCGGCACCTCCCGGGTGCTCTACAACTTCGGCCGCGCCCCGCTGTCTCTCGGCGGGGCGCAGCTGGCGCCCGCGCACGCCGCCGTGGTGGACGTCTCCGCCCCGGTGGAGGTCCGCGCCGGGGGGGCGGGCGCCGGGTTCCTGGTCCTGCAAGGACGTCCCATTGAGGAGCCCGTGGTGCAGTACGGCCCCTTCGTCATGAACTCGCGGGAGGAGATTGCCGAGGCGTTCCGCGACTACCAGCGCAACCAGTTCGGCGGCTGGCCCTGGAAACGGGACGACCCGGTGCACCCGCGCGACGCCGGCCGGTTCGCGCGCCTGCCAGATGGTACGGAGTTGCGACCGCCTGCGCTCTAGCTAGAGGCGGTGGGAGGCGAGCCAGGCCTCCGTTGCAGCGTTGCCCACGGCATCCGCGGTCGGGAGCGCGG
>VGRA01000761.1 GCA_016875515.1 Deltaproteobacteria bacterium
CCATGGAAGCGACTCCTTCAGGTTCCAACAGAGGTTCGAAAACCTTCGACGAACCTTCAGATGCGGAACCGCGCGGAGCGTTTCAGCCGTCCCGTGTAATTCCTCCGGAACGGTCAACCCATGGATTTTCCGGGATACTCCCGGCGGCAGAACCTACGGGTCCGGGAAGATCTTCCCCGGGTTGAGCAGGCAGGAAGGGTCCAGCAGCCGCTTGATCCCCACCTGGAGGGCCCGCAGCGGGGCCGGCTGCTCCAGCGGCAGGTAGTCCCGCTTGGCGTACCCCACCCCGTGCTCGCCGGTGATGGTGCCGCCCAGCTGCACCGTGATCTCCAGCATCCGGCGGATGGCCGCCTCCACCCGTGGGCGCTCGGTGGGGCTGTCGTAGAGGATGTTGGCGTGCAGGTTGCCATCCCCGGCGTGGCCGTAGGTGACCACGGTCAGCCCCAGTTCCGCCCCCAGTGCCTTGAACCGCTCCACCGCCGCCGGGATGCGCGAGCGCGGGACGCAGATGTCCTCGGAGATCTTGTGCGGCCGCAGGGCCCGCAGCGCGGTGGAGAGAACCCGCCGGGCCGCCCAGAGCTTCTCCCGCTGCACCTCGTCCCGGGCCACCACCGTCTCGAGCGCCCCGTGCGCCGCGAGCAGCTCGCCCGCGCGGGACAGCTCCTCGTACAGCGCCTCCTCGTGGTTGCCGTCCACCTCGAGGATGATCGCCGCCCCCGTCCCCGGCGGGAAGGCCACCCCCCGGCGCGCCACCGCCTCCACGGAGAGATCGTCCAGCAGCTCCAGCGTCCGGGGGAGCAGCCCCCCCGCCAGCACGGCGGCCAGCCCGCGCGCAGCCCCCAGCACACCCGGGAAGCAGCAGAGCGCCGTCACCACGTGGCGCGGCCGGGGGAGCAGCTGCAAGGTGATCTCGGTGGCCACCCCCAGCGTGCCCTCGCTGCCCACGAAGAGCCCCACCAGGTCGTAGCCAGCCACGCCCTTGATGGTGTTCTTCCCCACGCGCATCCGCTCGCCGGACGGGAGCACCCACTCCATCCCCAGCACGTAGTCCCGCGTGACACCGTACTTGAGCGCCCGCGGCCCCCCGGCGTTCTCCGCCACGTTCCCGCCCAGCGTGCACCACTCCCAGCTGTTGGGATCAGGTGGATAAAACAGCCCCACCGCCTCCACCGCCTTCATCAGGTCCCCGGTGATCACGCCGGGCTGCACCACCGCGGTGAGATCCTCGGTGGAGAGGGCAAGGATCCGGTTCATCCGCTCGAGGCTGACCGACACGCCGCCGTGGAGCGGGAGCGAGCCGCCGCTCTTGCCGCTGCGGGCCCCCACCGGCGTGAAGGGCACGCCGTGCGCCTGGCAGAGGGCGAAGACGGCAGAGACCTCCTCGGCCGTGCCGGGAAGCGCGAGCAGATCCGGCGGGAAGGTGCCGGTGTCGGACTCGTCTCGCCCGTAGGGCTCCAGCCGCTCCGGCTCCCCGCTCACGTGCGCGGCCCCGAGCCGCTCCCTCAGCGCCGCAGCGAGCGCAGGCAGTCTCGTCCGGTCCCACCTCACGGCGCGGCGTTGCCCCCGCGGCGGCCCTGCACCCGCGCCCAGAGCTCCGAGCGCAGCCCCGAGTCCGTCCGCAGCCGTCCTTCGTACGCTTCGGAGTGGGTGACCGCGTCCCGCTGCTTGTCCCCGCGCAGCCGCAGGCAGGCCTGCCTCGCCTCCAGCACGCACGCGGTGGCCGGGCTGCCGAGCTCCCGGGCGAGCGCCGAGGCCACCTCCCGCGCCAGTTCCTCCTGCAACAGCATCCGGTGGGCAAAGGTGTCGAGCAGCACCGCGAGCCGGCCAAAGCCCACGACCGACTTGCCGGGAACGTAGGCCACGTGTGCCACCCCTTCGTACGGGAGCAGGTGGTGCGGACACATGGAGTGGAA
>VGRA01000762.1 GCA_016875515.1 Deltaproteobacteria bacterium
GCCGCCACGATGCAGAGCCTGGCCCCCGCCACGCGCTGCCGCACGCGGAACCCCGTCACGGGCCCAGGGGCCGCCTGCCCCGAAGCCGGCAGGATGCTGCGCGGGAAGCGCAGCGCCGCGGGGCCGCCCGAGGCCAAGGCCGCCTCCAGCATGGGGGCCACGTCCTCGCCCGTGCTGGGGGCGAACAGGCGCATCCCCGGCAGCGGCCGCAGCCACGCCACGTCGTACGCCCCCTGGTGGGTGGCCCCGTCCGCCCCCACCAGCCCCGCGCGGTCCACCGCGAAAACCACGGGCAGCCCGGTGAGGCACACGTCGTGCGCCACCTGGTCCGCCGCCCGCTGCAGGAACGTGGAGTAGACGAAGCACACCGGCCGCAACCCCGCCCGGGCCAGCCCGGCGCAGAACGTCACCGCGTGCTGCTCGGCAATGCCCACGTCGTAGATTCGCCCGGGGAAGCGCCTCGCCAACCCCTGCAGGCCGGAGCCCTCCACCATGGCCGGTGTCACCGCCACCACGCGCGCGTCCGCGGCCATGAGCGCCTCCACCGCGCCGGCCATCGCGTCACTGAAGGTGGGCTGGCCGCCGCGAGAGCGGACCCACTTGCCGTCCCGGGACTCGAACGGGCCCATGGCGTGGCCCCGCGTCCGGGCATCCTCCTCCGCCGCGGTAAACCCCCGTCCCTTCTCCGTCCGCACGTGCACCACCACCGGCTTGAGCGAGCGGCGGGCCTGCCCCAGCGCCTCCACGAGCGGCCCCAGCGCATGGCCGTCCACCGGCCCCAGGTAGGTGAAGCCGAGCGACTCGAAGAACGCCCGCGCCCCGCCCTCCACCAGCATCTGCGCCACCGCCCCCACGTTGGGGGAGATGGACATGCCGTTGTCGTTGAGCACCACCACCAGCGGGGCGGAGGACGCGCCGGCGTTCGCGAGCCCCTCGAAGGTGAGCCCCCCGGTGAGCGCGCCGTCCCCCACCACCGCCACCGCGTAGCCGGGCTGCCCCTGCTGCCGCTTGGCCTCGAGGATGCCGAGCGCAGCGGACACCGCGGTGCAGGCGTGCCCCGCGGCGAAGGCGTCGTGCGGGCTCTCGCCGGGGTCCAGGAAGGGCGCCACCCCGCCTGCCTGCCGCAGCGTGCCGAAGGCCTTCGCCCGCCCGGTGAGCAGCTTGTGGGCGTAGGCCTGGTGCCCCACGTCGAACACGAGGCGGTCCACCGGGGACTTGAAGACGCGGTGCAGCGCTACCACCAATTCCACCGCCCCCAGGGAGGCACCGAGGTGGCCGCCCACCCGGCCGCACGCCTCCACGATCGCCTCTCGGAGCGCCGCGCAGAGGCCGGGCAGCGCCGACTCGGGGAGTGCACGAAGGGCCGCGAGGCTGTCCACCGGGACGGCCGGTTTCACACCGCGCGCTCCACTGCGTAGTGCGCCAGGGCCCACAGCGGCCCCGGCGCGGGCTCCACGCTGCGCACCGCCTCGCACGCGCGCGCCACCTGCGCCCGGGCAAATGCCCTCGCCCCGTCAACGCCCAGCAACGCCGGGTAGGTGAAGCGCCCCGCCGCCGCATCTGCCCCGGTGGGCTTACCCAGTTGCTCCGGCGTGGAGAGGACGTCCAGCAGATCGTCTGCCACCTGGAAGGCCAGCCCCACCGCGTCCCCGTAGGCCTCGGCCGCGGCGAGCGCAGCGGCGCCTCCCCGGCCGGCGTGCACCCCCATGCGGCAGCTGGCGCGGATGAGCGCCCCCGTCTTGAGCCGGTGCATGCGCGTGACGTAGCCCTCCTCGGCCGGCCGGTCCTCGGCGGTGTCCAGCACCTGCCCCGCCACCATCCCGGCCCCGCCCGCCCCCACCGCCAGTTCCCGGCACAGCGCCAGCCGCTCCGGCTCCGTCCCCGCGGCCAGCAGCGTGAATGC
>VGRA01000763.1 GCA_016875515.1 Deltaproteobacteria bacterium
TCTGCGGCAAACGCAGAGGAGAACGCGGGGGAGCGCACAAGCCACGTGTTCCCCTCGTTGAAGAGGCCCGGGTAGACCCCCTCACCGTCGGTGGGCTGCTCCCCGTGGAAGGGCAGGGCCGTGATCTCGGCATCACCCACGCGGGTGCTGCTCCACCAGGGCATGGGCTCGACGTGGGCGAAGCCTGCCTGCCGCAGCCGGGCGGCAGCGTCCGTGCTGAAGAGGCTCTCCCTGACCACGGCGGGGACGAGGACCCGCGTGGATCTCGGCAGCTGCAGCAGGGAGCCCAGGTGGAAGTGGTCCCCGTGCGTGTGGGTGATCAACACCGCGTCCACCGGTCCCACGTCTTGCGCCTGCACGGGAGGATACGAGGGCAGGTCCACCGCGGACATCCCGCGGAACCAGGGGTCAACCAGCAAGCGCGCCCCGCCGGTGTCCACGCGCGCCATGTGGTGGCCGGCGAAGAAGACGCCCGGCGCATCCAACTGGACCGGCCCCGCCCACGGCGCCAGGAGCCCGGCGGCCCGGAGTTCCCCGAGGAGCTCCTGCAGGAAGGTGGGGAAACGGGCGGCCTCGCGCACCGACATCCCGCCCGCGAGTGCGGAAAGGAAGTCCTGCACGTGGGGCCACGCGCCGCGTGGGACCGGAAGATCCAGCCCTGCCCCTTCGGTCTGGACATGGAGGAAGCGGGGCGCATGGCGAGCGGGGGAGGGGAAGAGCACCTCCGGCCGGAGGTGGCGGCGCCCGCCGCGGCGGCCACGGGGGACGGTGAGGGCGCGGTAGCGCGGTGTCTCCTCGAGCGCGCGGATCAGCGCGGCAGCCTGCTCCAGCGCGGCGCGCTCTCCCAGCCTGCGGACCTCCCGGCGGAGGGGCGTCTGGGCGCGGCGGAGCGCCGCGGTCACCGGCCCCTGGATGCTGCAACCCACGTCCTGTCCGCGGGCCGCCTCGCTCCGGACGGAGGCGAGCACCGAGAGGGTGATGGACCTGTGCAGCGTCCACCGCTGCGTCACGGGGAACCCTTCAGCTGGACGATCATCCGCTGCAGATCCGCGGGGACCTTTGCCTCCGCCTCCACGCACCCGTCCTCCAGCGTTAGGGCCAGCCGGTGCGCGTGGAGCGCCTGCCGCCCGAACGCGCGCACGGCCTCCGGCTGGCAGGCGGAATCTCCGCCGTAGAGCGAGTCCCCCAGCACGGGTAACCCTGCCTCGGCGAATTGGCAGCGGATCTGGTGCGTGCGCCCCGTCTCGAGCGTCACCTCCAGCGCCGCCGCCCCCGGCAGCTGCTCGAGAAGCCGCCACGACAAGGTGGCCCGGCGCGGCGACTCGACCCTCGTGGTGTAGCGGCGGGCATGGGAGGGATCCCGCGCGTAGGGCGTGTCGAACCTGCCGGACTCGGGGGGCGTGCCGAGCACCACGGCGAGGTAGCGCTTCTCCACGCTGCCCTCGCCGAACGCACGCTGGAGCACGGCGAGCCCCGCATCGGTCCGGGCGAAGGCGAGCGCCCCCGTGGTGTTGCGATCCAGCCGGTGCGCCACGCCGGGCAGGGACGTGCCCCCCACGTCGAACCCAGGCCGCTGCCACGCCAGCAGTTCGACGACGGAGACCTGCCCGGGTTCCGGCTCCACGGACCAGCCCGCAGGCTTGTCCACGATCACGACGCCTTGCGACTCGGCGAGCACTGCGAGCGAGGGACCTTCCACCTTGCGCGCCGGCGAAAGGGTGCTTCCTGCAACCACCAACTCCTCGCCGCCCCACAGCTTGCGCTCCGCCCGCACCGGCTTGCCGTTGGCGGTGACGGCGCCCGCCCGCAGCAGCGCGTCCACGCGCCCGGGGGTTGCGCCGCCGGGCAGGTGCCTGCGGAGGAAGGCCTCCACGGTCCGTCCGCGCGCCTCGCGGGGCACGG
>VGRA01000764.1 GCA_016875515.1 Deltaproteobacteria bacterium
ACCGTCGCGCTGTTCGTGGTGTTCCTCGCCATGTCGTGGGCCGGCATCTTCGCCCTGTACCAGGCGGGCGGACAGCCCGGCATCCAGCTCCCGGCGGAGTTGGCCGCCGAGCTGGGCAAGCGCTGAGGCGCGCCTCTGCTGCGCCGCCGCCCGGGGCCCGGCCCCAGCGCGCCCGCGCTCCGCGTGCCCGTCCGACCCGCCCGGCGACTCCGGCTACGCCTCGGACGCCTTGAACTCCCAGCCCAGCTCCAGGTCCAGCGTAAAGCCGTAGGTGTTGTCGTACCGCTGCAGCTCCGCGTTGGATTGGAAGGACTTGAAGGCGCGGGCGTTGATGAACAGGACGGGCAGCGCCCGCAGCCGCGCCCCGGCGAAGAAGATGGACTTGCTGTCCACCTGCGTCACCTCGCTCCACTGGGAGAAGCCGCGCTTGTAGTAGCTGCCGAAGAACTGCAGCCAGTCCAGGGTGGGCAACTCCAGGTGGGCCACCAGGTTCTTCTCCGGCGACGTGTTGGTGCCCTCGAGCGCCACCGTGATGCCCACGTTGCGGCGCACCCCATAACTCGCCTCCACGTAGTAGCCAAGCCGGTTGCCCAAGTCCCCGGACAGCACCCACTGCTGCTTCGTCTGGTACTCATTGGACACGGCCCAGCGGGAAGGCTGGACCTGCCGCGCCATGTACCGCTCCACTTCGTAGAAGGTGTCGAAGTAGGAGGGTAGGTACCGGGCCCCGAGCGCGCGCCCCTCGGCCACCAGGCGGAAGGCGTGGACGGTCTTCTCCCCCAGGTTGAAGCGGCCCAGCACCCCCACCGTCAGCCCGCCCTCTCCGCCCGCGAGCAGCGAGTAGTCCACGTACGGCTTGATGTCCGCGTGCTTCGTCTTCAGCACCTTCACCTCGGCATCCAGCCCCACGAGCGTCGCCGCGCGGCGCGTCGCGTCCAGGTGGCCGCTGCCATCCACCTTCCGCACGCCCGTCACCGGGTCCGTGGTCAGGGCCAGCGGCGCCGTGCGGTCCGTGACCACGGAGAGGCCCATTGAGACCGAGCGCGCCATGGGATCCTGGCTGAAGAAGGACAGGGGCTTGATGAAGGCGAGCCCCGCCAGGAGGTTCCAGTCCACCACGTCGTTGGTGAGCAACTCCACGCCGGCGTAGTCGTTGTACGCGTCCAACTGCGCCGAAACGCGGGCGTGGTTGACGTCGATGTTGGGCGCGTAGCGCCGCACCAGCGTGCCGTGGCCAACGGAGGAGGCGTACCGCTGCCCCACGTTGACGTAGACGTTGTCCTCCTTGGTGCCGAAGGTCAGGTACTTGAGGATGCGGGCGTACTCGCCCGGCTGGTCATAGTCCTCGCGGCGGATGCGCCCCAGGTTGCCGGCCTCGATGACGCTGCTGCCGCCCAGCGTCACCAACTCCAGCCGCAGCGGCACCCCCAGGCCAATGGCCAACCGGTTGTCGAAGAAGCGCAGGTCCAGCTGCGGCTCCACCAACCCGTAGAAGGTGTCCCCTATCCGGTCCAGGCCGAGCGAGATGCCGATTCGGTTGTTGCGGGTGACAACCCGGTCCGCGCCCAGGAACTGGGACAGCTCTCCCTTCACGAAGCCGGGGTAGGCCTGCACGGCCGCGGCCGGGGTGGCAACCGGCGGGGCAGCGGCAGCGGAGTTCGGAGGGGTGGCGCCTGGGGCATACGGCGGGAGGGGCGCGGGCTTGTCTGCCACTGCCGCGGTCCGGTCCATGCCGTCGCCATCCCAGCCAGGCACCTCGGCAAGGGTGGGCGCCTCCACGAGCGGAGGGGGCGTCAATTTCGACTCGTCGATGAGTGCCTCGGCTGCAGCCCGGGGCTGCCCGGTGGAGGCCGGGGCTGTCTCGGGCGCCCCGGGGGCCTCGGCGGAAGGGGCCGGCGAC
>VGRA01000765.1 GCA_016875515.1 Deltaproteobacteria bacterium
ACTCCGTCCACCGCCAGCCCCATCTGGGCGAGGAAGCGGGCCTCCGACCCGCGCCCGTCCGCGAACCCGAAGCTGCCGCCCTGCTGCCAGTAGCCCGGGATGACCGTGCCCACGGTCCCGGCGAGCGTCGTCACGGCGTGGGGGGGGCGCGCGTCCACGCGCCGCAGCTTCTGGTTGCCCGAGTCAAAGAGGTAGATGGCGCCGTCCCTGCCAACGGCCACGGCGGAGCGGGTGTTGAACTGCGCGTCCGTGCCGGTGACGGCGTCGGCGAAGCCCGGTGAACCGCCTGCGAGGGTGGAGACCCGGGTCCCGTCAGGCGCCACGCGGCGCAGCCGGTGCCCGGCCTGGTCCACGACGAGCAATCCGCCCGAGGCGTCCAATGCGAGCGCGGTGGGGCGGTTGAACCAGGCGCGATGGGACTCGCCATCCCGGTATCCCGCGGTGCGCGCGGTGCCGGCGAGCAGCTCCACCCGCCATCCGGCGCCCGCGGGTACGAGCCTGCGCACGACGTGGTTGTCCGAATCTGCGACCGCGAGGCTGCCGTCCGGGAACGCCGCGAGCCCAATGGGGGCGCGGAACATGGCGTCTTGGCCCGGGCCGTCCGCGTAGCCGTAGCGGCCGTTCCCGGCGGCGGTGCTCACCGTGCGGGACGACGCGTCCGCGGAGATGATCCGGATGCGGTTGCCCACGGTGTCCGCCACTGCGAGCGCCCCGGAAGGGAGGAGCGCGAGCCCGGTGGGGCCATTGAAGACCGCCTGGTTGGCCGGCCCATCCACGTGCCCGCCCTGTCCCGGCGTACCGGCGAAGCGCTCCACGCGACGAGCCCAGCGGCCGTCCGGCGGGGGATGGGCAGGCAGCGCGCTCCCGAGCGGCGGTAGGGGCCGTGGCGCGCGCCGGGGGGCCAGGCCGTACTCCAGCGCATTGAGCGTCATCCGCTCCACGCGCGCGTCCTGCAGTCCGGGGATGCCGGACAGTCCAATGGCCCAATAGATGGTGCCTGCGCTGAACACCCGCGCACCGCTCGGAAGTTCGAACGACACCGCGTGCGAACGCGACGGGACGCTCTCGGCGGAGATGACCGGGCTCTCGAAGGGGAAGGACAGCCCCACGGGGGCTGGGACACCGGGGTGGACCTTGTCGTACTCGTAGCCGACCAGCCCTGGCACGAGGTCCCCGTCGCGCAGCCCCGTGCCCCCAAAGAGCCAGTGGGACGCGTCGTGGACCACCAGCGGGAACGGCGTGGTCTGCCAGCCGTCGTACATGGCGCCCATGAGCAGGCTCTCCGGGAGGTCCACGCCGGGATCGCGGTAGCGCAGCGTCGAGCCGGGGACGGGATCCGACTGAGGCTCGCTCTTGTAGCAGGCGAGGGTTCGGGGCTCGCCGCGGGCATCCAGCACGGCGCGGGTGCGCCAATAGGCACCGTTTCCCCCGAAGTGGAGGAGCGACAGCCCTCCCCGCCCGAGCGCCGCGTCCAACGCCTCGCGCTGCTCAGGGTTCAAGTACTCGTCGTGACCGCCGTGGACGAACGCGCCAATGCCGTCCAGCAGCCGGGCGTCCCGAACGAAGTCGAGGTTGCTCGCGTACGTCACGTCGTACCCGTGCTGTTCGAGGAACCGCGCCAGGTGAGACTCGTAGCGGAGCTGCTGGCCCGCCCCCTCGTCCCCGTCGTAGGGACGGTCGAAGGAGACCTCGTGCGCGCGGCCGGAGGGCATGGTGCCCGAGTCGTCCTCGTAGAGGCTGGCCCCGCCCCACGCGTTGTAGGCCTGGTAGGTGTTGACCCCCGCGCCGAACAGGATCTCCGCTGCGCGGTCATCCCGGACGACGAGCGGGCTGAAGCGGAAGAAGCCGTCCGTCCGGACCGCCTTCACCACGTACAGCCCGGACACCCAGTCCGCCCC
>VGRA01000766.1 GCA_016875515.1 Deltaproteobacteria bacterium
CGGGGACGAAGGAGGACGGGGCCGCGTTCGTGGGCGAGGCCATTGCGCGCGGCGCATCCGCGCTGGTGGTGGAGCGCCCGGTGGATGCGAAGGTGCCGGTGTTCCAGGTGGGCAGCGCCCGGCGCGCGCTCGCGGTGGTGGCGGCCAACTTCCACGGCAACCCGGCGAAGGAACTCTCGCTGCTCGGGGTGACGGGCACCAACGGGAAGACGACCACGTCCTACCTGCTCGAGTCCATCTGCGCGGCGGGCGGGGCGAGCACGGGGCTCATCGGCACCGTGCAGTACAAGTTCGCGGGCCGGCGGCTGGAAGCGCCGCACACCACGCCGGACCCGGTGGCCCTGCACAAACTGCTGCGGGAGATGGTGGATGCCGGCACCGACACGGTGATCATGGAGGTGTCCAGCCACGCGCTCGCGCAGGAGCGGGTGCACGGGCTGACCTACCGGGCGACGGGCTTCACCAACCTGTCGAGGGATCACCTCGACTACCACAAGGACATGGAGGACTACTTCCAGGCCAAGCGGAAGCTCTTCGCGGAGAACCTGAGCCTGGGCGGCGTGGCGGTGGTGAACGGCGAGGACACCTATGCGGTGCGGCTCTACAACGAGCTGCGCGGCCAGAAGCGGATGGCCTGGAAGTTCAGCCGCGAGGGCAACGGGGAGATCTCCGCGGCCAACGTGGAGTACTCGCTGTCCGGCATCAAGGCCACGCTGAAGACGCCGGCCGGGGACATCCCGGTGAAGAGCGCGCTGGTGGGGATGCACAACCTGGACAACATCCTCACCGCGGTGGGGATGGCGCTGGGGGCGGGCTTCAGCCGCCGAGACGTGCAGGACGGCATCGAGCGGGTGGGCTGCGTGCCGGGCCGGATGGAGGCCGTGGCCGCGGACGGCGTGACGGCGCTGGTGGACTACGCCCACACGGACGACGCGCTGGCCCGCGCGCTGGAGACCACCCGCGCGCTCGCCAAGGGGCGGGTGATCACCGTGTTCGGCTGCGGCGGGGACCGGGACCGCGGCAAGCGGCCGCTCATGGGGGCGGCCGCGGCGAGCGGGGCAGACCTGGTGGTGGTGACGAGCGACAACCCGCGCACCGAGGACCCGGACGACATCATCTCGGAGATCCTCCCGGGGCTGGAGAAGGCGGGGGCGCGGCGCATCAGCCCGGCCAAGGCGAAGGGCGGCGAGAACGGCTTCCTGGTGGAGCAGGACCGCAAGGAGGCCATCCGGCTGGCGGCCTCGCTGGCCAGGCCGGGGGACGTGCTGCTCATCGCAGGCAAGGGGCACGAGACCTGGCAGATCACCGGCAGCACCCGAGCACCCTTCGACGACCGCGAGGTGGCGGCGGCGGCGCTCGCGGAGCGGAAGGGCTGACGGAGCTGCCCGTGTCCACCGCCTCCTTTACCGACGCGGAGATCCTGCACGCCACCGGGGCAACGCGCAGCGGGCCTGGGCCCGCGGCTGCCTTCCCCGCGGTGTGCACGGACAGCCGCGCGCTCGTCCCCGGGTGCCTCTTCGTGGCGCTGAAGGGCGAGCGCTTCGACGCGCACGAATTCCTCCCCGCGGCGCTCGCGGGCGGGGCGGCGGCGGTGGTGGTGGAGCAGGGGAGGACGGTTCCGGCGGGAGCTACGGCGTACGCGGTTGCGGACACGCTCGCGGCCCTGGGGGCCCTGGCGCGCCACCACCGGCGGCGCTTCCAGCTGCCCCTGGGGGCGGTGGGTGGCAGCAACGGCAAGACGACCACCAAGGAGATGGTGGCGGCCATCCTGGGCACGCGCGGCCCCGCAATGAAGACGGAGGGCAACCTCAACAACGAGGTGGGGCTGCCGCTGACGCTCTTCCGCCTGGCGCCGGAGCACGTGGCCGGCGTGGTGGAGCTGGGGATGAACCGGG
>VGRA01000767.1 GCA_016875515.1 Deltaproteobacteria bacterium
AGCGGGCCGGGCGCGCCGGGCGAACGCGGGCGGGCCACTGCCTGCGGCTGTACACGCGGTATGACTTCGAGGGGCGGCCGGACCACGACGTGCCGGAGATCCGCCGCATGGACCTGGCGGAGACGGTGCTGCAGTTGCGGAGCGCCGGGGTGTTGGACCTCTCCGCCTTCCCCTTCTTCGAGCGTCCGCCGGAGGCCTCCCTGGAGGCCGCGGAGCTGCTGCTGCGGCGGCTGGGCGCGGTGGACGCGGGCGGCGGGGTGACCGCCATAGGGAAGCGCCTGCTCCGCTTCCCCGTCCACCCGCGGCAGGGGCGCGTACTCGTTGAGGGGGAACGGCGCGGCGTGGCAGACGAGGCGGCGCTGGTGGCCGCGGCGCTGGGCGAGCGGGACGTGCGGGCGGAGAGCCGGGTGAAGCTGGGGCGGCCGGGGGCGCAGCCGGTCAACGTGGTGGCTGGCAGCTCGGACCTGCTGGAGATCCTCGAGCGCCTCGAGCGCGCCGAGGCGGCGTCGTTCTCCCGTGACCGGATGCGGGCGCTGGGGCTGGAGCCGAACGCGGCGCAGGCGGTGGCGAAGGTGGCACGCCAGCTGAAGCGCGGGCTGGACCGCTCGGCCCTGCGCCCGGGGTCTTCCGAGGAGTTCGAGCAGGCCATGGGGCTGTGCGTGCTGGCCGGCTACCCGGACCGGGTGGCGAAGCGGCGGCGCCCCCGTGCGCCGGAGGTGCTGCTGTTCGAGGGCGGCTCGGCGGTGCTGGCGGAGAGCTCCGTGGTGCGCGAGGCGGAGTGGATGGTGGCGGTGGACGCCGAGGAGCGCGGCAAGGGGCAAGGCGTGCAGGTGCGGGTGGCGAGCGCAGTCGAGCCCGAGTGGCTGCTGGACGCCGCGCCGGGGCTGCTCACCGAGTCCGACGCGCTGGATTGGAACGCCCCCCAGGGACGGGTGGAGCGCATCACCCGGATGGCCTACGGCCCGCTGGTGATGGAGGAGACCCGCCAGCCGGCGCCGGACTCACCGGAGGCCCGCGCGCTGCTGGTGGAGAAGGCGCTGGCGGGCGGGCTTCGCGCGTTCGCGGACGGCGAGGCGGTGGAGGGGCTGCGCGTGCGCCTGGAGTTGCTGCGGGGCGCCTACCCCGAGGCGAACTTCCCTGTGCTGGACGACGCCTTCGTCCGCTCGGCGCTCGCGTCCCTCGCCGCGGACGCGCGTTCGCTGTCCCAGCTGGGCGAAGGCTCGCTCTCCGGCGCGCTCGTGGCCGGGTTGGACGCCACGCAGCAGCGGCTGCTGGCGCGCGAGGTGCCGGACCGGCTCACGCTGCCGGGTGGCCGGGCCGTCCGGGTCAACTACGAGCCGGGCAAGCCCCCCTGGGTGGAGTCACGGATGCAGGACTTCTTCGGGATGGGGAAGACGCCCACGGTGTGCGGCGGCCGCGTGCCGCTGACGGTGCACTTGCTCGCGCCGAACCACCGCGCCGTCCAGGTGACCAACGACCTGGAGGGGTTCTGGGAGCGGCACTACCCGGCGCTGCGCAAGGAGCTGTCCCGGCGTTACCCTCGCCACAGCTGGCCGGAGGACGGGCGCCACGCCCAGCCGCCGCCGCCGGCGCCGCCGCGGAGGCGGTGAGACGTCAGGAGACCCCCTTCAGCATCTCCACGTGCGGGATGCCGGCCTCTTCGAACTCCCCGCCGTGCAGCTCGTAGCCGTGCCGCTTGTAGAACGGCACCGCGAACACCTGCGCGTGGAGGAGGATGCCGGTGCAGGCCCGGCGGCGCGCCTCCTCCTCTAGCCCCAGGAGGATGCGGCTGCCCACGCCGTCCTTACGGTGGCTCTTGAGCACGGCCATGCGCCCCACCCGCCCCCACAGGCCGGACTGGCCCTGGGGAGGCTCGGGGAGGATGACGAGCCGG
>VGRA01000768.1 GCA_016875515.1 Deltaproteobacteria bacterium
GATGCCGCTGTCGACCTGGCACAGGCCCATGGCCTGAGCGCGTACGACGCCACGTTCCTGGCCCTCGCGAGGCTCGAGGACTGCCCGCTCGTCACCGCGGACGAGCGGTTGGCTGCCCGGGCGAAGCGCCTGGGCGCGCACTGAACCCGGCCGCAACGTCCCAGCCCCGCGTCCACGGCACCTGCACCACCACCGGGTAGGTCAGCTGCCCGCCGTGGTCCTCGCCTCCCAGGTAGTGCTGGTACGCCGGCACGCGCGCGGACAGGCCCCACCGCCCCGCGTCCGTCAGCACCGCCGCCCCGCCGCCCACCAGCACGTCCGTGCGCCCCACGTTCCCGTCCTGTTGCACCACCCCGCCCCAGCGCTCGGGGGCCTCGGAGCGCAGGTCCACCCCCGCGGAGAGCCAGACGTCCCCGCGCGTCAGCGCGGCGCGTCCGCTCAGCCACGCGTCCCCCGGCCCCCCGAGCGTCTCGTTGCGGTGGTGCAGCTCCGCGTCGTCCGGCGTGAACGGGGTCCCGTCCAGGCGCCTGTAGGTGATGCGGGAGCGGACGAGGCGGACGGGCAGCTGCGCCTCCACGCTCAGGTTCGGCGTGAGCCCCAGCTCCAGCACGGGGCGCAGCTCCGCCACCTCCACGTCCGGGTCATGCTGGCAGGGCGGCACCTCGCCCGTGGCGCAGGCGGGGCCGGAGTCCGGACAGGTGCTGACGTGCACCACGCGCAGCGAGGTGCCCGAGGCGAACACCGAGGCGGTCAGTTGTCCCGCCTTCACCGCCTGCCCTGACGTCCCCCCGACCGGGAGGTTGGGGTTGCTTCACCCCGCGCAGGGGTCTGCGGGCCGCGGCAGGAGCCCCAGCGCGGCGGCCGCCAGGAGCACTGCGAGTCTCAGCGTCTTCACCGCGCCGCCCCCTCCGAGATGGCGCGGTCCAACGCGGCCAGGTCCAGGCCGTTCACGTGCCCCACCCGCCTGCCGTCCCGCCCGTAGATGCGCAGGTAGGGCAGCCCCGCCACGCCGGGGAGGTGCCGGCGCGCCAGCGCGCTGTCCCACGAGACGACGTTGCGCTTCCGCACCGCCACGTCCTGCCGCTGCTGCAACAGGCCGTAGACGTGCCGGTCCACCTTCTGGCAGGGGGCGTAACAGTCCGCGTAGAAGTCGAACACCGTCACCTTGCCCTTCACCGCCAGCGGCTCGAACGTGAGGTCCGGGTAGCACAGCAGGGGGAGCGGGCGGGCCATGCCGTCTGCTCCAACCGGGACCGCGCGCCCGCGGCGGCCTCCTTGCGGTGCAGCGCACCGGCCCCCCAGAATGACGCCCGTCCCCGGGGTACCCATGGCGCTCATCCACTTCACGTCCAACCACTCGGACCACTCGAACAACAACGGCTTCCAGTTCGAGTTCCACTGCGACCGGTGCCACAACGGCTACATGTCCCGCTTCCAGGGCTCCAGCCTGGGCATTGCCTCGGGCATCCTCCAGGCGGCTGGCTCCTTCTTCGGCGGCCTGCTCGGGCAGGCGGCCAGCGGTGCGGACCACCTGAACGACGCGTTCCGGGGCAAGGCGCGAGACGACGCCTTTGTCGCTGCGGTGGAAGAAGCGAAGAAGCAGTTCCGCCACTGCAGCCGCTGCGGCAAGTGGGTGTGCCCGGACGCGTGCTGGAACCACGCCCGTCAGCTCTGCGAGGAGTGCGCCCCGGATCTCGCCGAGGAGACGGCCGCGGCCCAGGCCCAGGTGGCCCGCGAGCAGCTGTTCGAGAAGGCCCGGCAGACGAACCTGGTGAAGGGCGTGGACATGACCCGCGAGGCCGCCGCCCACTGCCCGGGCTGCGGCGCCCTCGCAGGGGCGGCGAAGTTCTGTCCGGAGTGCGGACAGGCGCTCAACCCGAAGGTGGCCTGCCC
>VGRA01000769.1 GCA_016875515.1 Deltaproteobacteria bacterium
CCCCCCCCCGCTGATGTCAGACCGCCGTGCGAGAACAGGTCTCGTAGAGAGGCTGTCCCCCCACTTCACTGCCCCGAGGAGATGCACATGGCCGCTCCCACTTCGGAGAGGCCCACGCCCCGGTCTTCGGTCCGCAGTGCGCTCACCGCGAAGGCGCTCCGCAAGGGGCTGCTCGCGCTGCAGGCCGGCCAATCGCTCGATCCGCTTCAGCGGGCGCTTCGCCCACTCGCCCGTCGGCTTGTCGGTCCCCTCGGCTCGGATGACGACGTGGAGACCCTGGTCTCGGACTTCACCACCGCCACGGTGGGCGACGCCGGACAGCGGCAGCTCGCCGCGCTCCTGTCCCTGCCGGACGGCCAGCTCCCGGCAGCTGCGCGCCGCTGGTTGCTGCAGCTGAATGCCCAGCGCCTGCCCCACTGGAACCTTCTCCGCACCCCGCGGCGCCACGTGCGGACGGCGCTGGGCGAGCTTCACCTCGCGGATTCCAACGGCAGCCCTGCCCGGCTGCAGACGCCAGACGGAGATTGGAATTACCCGGCGGTGCGGGCGGCCATGGCGCGGCTCCTCAAGGCCAACCGCGCCCTCGCGAGGGATCCCAACCGGGTGGCCGAAGAGCTCTTCCGCCAGCACGGTCCGCGCGCCGAGCTCCCGCTTGAAGCACCCGAAGCCGCGATCGTGCCGGCCGACGGGATGAACCCCGAAGAGCGGTACCACCTTTTTGTGGACGCGGACAGGCTGATGGGCTTGAGCCAGTTGGGTGGACACCAACGAAGAGGCAGGTACGGTGTCCAAAATGGATGGAGAGAAGAAGCAGAGGCGGGCCCGTCGCAGTTTCACGGACGAGTTCAAGGCGGAGGTGGTGAAGCGGGTGCTGACCGGGCACCGGACGGCCGGTCAGGTGGCGCGGGAGCTGGACCTGACCGCGACCGCGGTGCGGGCCTGGGTGCAGCAGCACAAGGCCGACCAGGGCAAGGGCCCGCCCGGAGCGCTGACGTCGGCCGAGCGGGAGGAGTTGGCCCGCCTGCGCAAGGAGAACCGCGAGCTCAAGGAGGACCGTGAGATCCTAAAAAAACGGCGGAGAATTCAGACGGTCGACGCAACGCCATGAGATACGCGCGAAGGCGCGAGGTGAATCATGGCGGCGAGGAAGCGCGGCCGTTCGCGAGAGCGGAAGCGACCGCCTTTTGCAGCTCCGAAACCAGCCAGGGGATGCGCTGCGCGCGCTCCCTTCATGACCTGACAGCCCCTACGGCACGGTCGCTACAGCACGCTGACGAGCTCGAGCTCGAATACCAGCGTCGAGTTGGGTGGGATTGCCCCAACCTGGCTGTCGCCGTAGGCCAACGAGGGTGGGATGGTCAGCTTGCGCACCTCCCCCGCCTTCATGCCCTGAATGCCCTCATCCCACCCGCGCATCACCTTGCCCGCCCCGAGCTGAAACCGGAACGGTTCTCCGCGGTCGCGGGAGGTCTCGAACCTGCGCCCGTCCGGAAAGCTGCCCACGTAGTGCACCTGCACGGTATCCCCTGAGCGCGCCTCTTTTCCTTGCCCCCGCTTCAGAACCTCCGTGACCAGCCCTTGCTGCATCACGGGTGGCGCTGCCGGGAGGGCGACGGCGGGAGCCACGGCGGCCTGGCTCTCTGCGGGTGCAGACGCAGGGGATGTGCAGGCCACAGCCGTCACCGTCAGCATCGTTGCCAGTATCTTGGTCATGGGCATTTCCTCGGGAGAGACACTACTGCCTTGGGCGGTGGGATTGACAGCCTCCGCGCGGGCGCGGACGCAAAATGTTTTTTTTGCAGCCGAATGCGGCTCGGTTGCTCTCTGGGATAGCCTACCTCACAAATGATTCCTTCGGACTGTGGAAAGCTCGCGTTGCTGGTCATGGCCT
>VGRA01000770.1 GCA_016875515.1 Deltaproteobacteria bacterium
CGCAGTTGGCCGAAGTCCAGAGAGAGCGAGAGGTGCCCGGGTACAAGGAAGGTGTCCCCATAGCGGGCGCGGAGGCGCGGCAGCAGCGGCTCCCGGGGGCGCGCCGGGTCCACCTCGCCCAATTGCATCAGCGCGCGCGCCATGGAGATCTCCAGCCGCGCCGGGTGCTCGGCAATCTCCGCCGCGTAGGCGCGCAGCCCGGGGCCGGCCGGCACCGCGCGGACCCCGCCGTCCTTCTCCGCCGCGAGCGCGTCCAGGAAGACCACCAGCGGGGCGCCGTCCTTGAGGCCGGCCTCCACCCAGAAGGTGCCGCGGGGGCTGGGACGGGGATCCTCCTCCGCCGCCATGCGCCGGAACATCTCCGGGACGTCCACCCAGGCGAGCGAGGCCACCTCCCCGGTGAAGGCGGCGAGCAGCTGCTCGAAGGGCAGGCCGAGCGACTGTGCGCTCGCCGCGGCGCGCTGCCGCTGCTCGCTCCCCGGCGCGCCGAAGACGAAGGAGACCAGGTCCTCGGGGGGGATGGACAGCCCGAGCACCGCCACCGGGCCCACCGGCGCGGGGGCGGAGAAGAGGCCGGAGTCCCTGGCGCCGGCCCCCGGCTGCCAGTCCTTGCCGCGCACGTGCGCGGTGAAGCCCATGCGGAGCGGCTCCACCTGCATGGAGGCGAAGGCGCCCTGCGCGTCCAGCTTCGCGGCGGGATCGGTCCGGGTGTAAAGGAACAGTGGCCCGGCGCGCGCGGCCGGATCCGCGCCCGCGAAGAGCCCCGTCCCCTCCAGCCCGCCGCTCGCCGAGCCGCGGATGGCGGCCAGGGCCGGGGCGAAGTCGGTGGTGTTCATGCCAGTGTCCCGGGCGGGGGCGTCCTCTTCCGGATCGGCGAACTCGGGGGGCGGCGCGGGCACGTCCGGGATGACGACGTAGAGGTAGCCGCGGTCCACGAGCAGCGCCGACTCACGCCCGTCCCGCAGGCGCACGCGCGAGGTGCCGTCCGGCGCCGTCCACGCAGAGGGGCCGCCTTCCCGCGCGAGCGATGCCACCGCCACGGCGAGGGCCCGGTCCGCGTCCCGGATGCCGAAGCAGCCGACGCTGCCGTCGAAGCCGGGGACGGTGAAGACGCCCATCCCCTCCTCCGGGTCCGAGGCGTTCTCCCGCTCCGAGGGCGCGGCCAGCTCCAACGCCAGCTTCACGAGCGGGTTGCCGGAGATCCACTTCGCCGCCACGCCCTTCCCGAAGGCGCGTTCGAAGAAGTCCACGGTCCGCTCGAGCGCCGCGTCCGGGCGGCGGAGGTAGAGGGCGCCCGAGGCAGCAGCAGGGAGTGCACGTTCGATGGCGCGCGGCACGGCGGTGACCTGGACGGTGGCGAGCACCTCGCCGTCATGGCGGGCGGTGACGGTGTAGCTGCCCGCCCGGGCCCACGCGTGCGCGGCGCCGGAGGAGGCCTCGCGCGGAGAGCCGTCGCCGAAGTCCCACTCCAGCGCGGGGGCGTTCTTCTCCGTGCTGCCGAAGGAGATGGGAACGCCGGTGTCCACCGCGCGCGGCGCGCCCAGGTCCGGCGGCGGGACGCGGACGCAGGCGGCGGAGAGCAGCAGCAGCGGGAGGAGTCGGAGGTGGGAGGCCGTCACGCGGTGGGAAGGTAGCAGGAGTCCGGCGGGCGCTGGTGGCGTGGCATCTCCGCCGCTCGCCGTCCGCGGCCTCCGGGCGGCGGCTTCGCACGCGCCCTTCGTCTCGCGGCCGGCTCGCGGGCCCGTGGAACAGGGGAAAGGTGGGTCGGTGGAAAGCGACTGCCCGCTCACTTCGTGAGCGACCTGACGGGGCGGAAGCCGAGGTCGCCGCCGCGGCCGCCCGGGCCGTTGAAGTCCCGGCGGGACGCCCGCGCCGTCCCCCGCC
>VGRA01000771.1 GCA_016875515.1 Deltaproteobacteria bacterium
GCCGCGCTCATACCCGCAGGAACCTCCCCACCGCCACGAAGCTGCCCGCCAGCCCCAGCAGCAGCCCCGCGAGGGCCAGCTGCAGCAGCACCCAAGGCGAGGCGAGCGGCGGCAGCCCCGCGGGCCCCACCAGGAAAGCCGCCAGTTCCGCGGCGCGCGGCGCCCCCAGCCGCTCCGCCCCCCAGAGCCCCACGCCGGCCAGCCCCGCCCCGGCCAGTCCCTGCAGCGCCCCTTCAATGAGAAACGGCGCCTTGACGAAGCCGTCCGTGGCCCCCACCAGCTTCTGGATCTCTATCTCCTCGCGCCGGGCGTAGATGGCCAACTGCAGCGTGGCGGACACCACCACCACCGTCACGCCCGCCACCACCAGGAGCAGCAGCAGCCCGCCCCACCGCAGCGCGCGGCGAAGCCCCTCCAGCCGCGCCACCGCCTGCTCGCCGTAATCCACCCCGGACACGGAGGGCAGCGCGCGCAGCTCCGAGGCCAGGGACGCCAGCGCCTCCGGCGAGCGGTCCGGCCTCGGCAGCCGCAGCTCCACGGACCAGTCCAGCGGGTTGTCCGGGAGCCCCTCCAGCGCGGCCCCCAGGTCCCCCAACTGCGCCCCCAGGCGCTGCAGCGCCTCGGCCGGGGAGACGGCCCGCGCCTCCACGCCGGGGTGGGACGCGCGCACCGCGGCGAGCAGCCCTTCCGCCTGGGCCTGTCCCTGTCCCTCCGCGAGGTAGACGGTCATCTCCACCTCGCCGCCCAGGCTCCCGGCGAGCGCGTCCACCCACCGCGCCGCCCCCAGCGCCAGCCCGGCGGCGAAGAGCGCCAGCCCCAGGGTCAGCACCGCTACGCCGTGCACCCACGGCGAGTGGCGCATCCCGCGTAGGGCGGTTCGCAGGAAGAGACGGGCCAGCGAGAGAACCGTCACGGCGGCCCCATCCCGTCGTACACCAACCGCCCGCGCTCCAGCCGCAGCACGCGAGACCGGTAGCGCTCGAGCAGCGAGTGATCGTGCGTGACCACCAGCACGGTGGTGCCGCGGATGTTCACGTCCCGCAGCAGGTCCATGATGTCCACGGTGAGGGCGGGGTCCAGGTTCCCGGTGGGCTCGTCCGCCAGCAGGATGGTTGGCTCGTTGACGAGCGCACGCGCAATCACCACGCGCTGCTGCTCGCCGCCGGAGAGCCGAGGCGGAAAGGAGCCCGCCTTGTGCAGCAGCCCCACCCGCTTGAGCATGCGCTCCACCTTCTCCTCCACCTCGCGCCTCGGCGCCCCCAGCACCTCCAGGGTGAACGCAACGTTCTCCGCCACCGTGCGGTGCGGCAGCAGCTTGAAGTCCTGGAACACCACCCCCACGTTGCGCCGAAGGTACGGGATGCCCGAGGCGCGCAGCCGCCCCACGTTGTGGCCGCCCACCAGCACCTGTCCCCCCGTGGGCAGCTCCGCGGCGAACACCAGCTTGAGCAGCGTGGACTTCCCCGCCCCCGAAGGCCCGGTGAGGAAGACGAACTCCCCCTTCTCCACGCGCAGGTTGATGTCCTGCAGCGTGGGCGGGTCGCCCGGGTAGGCCTTCTCGACGTGGAACATCTGGATCATGCGGAGGACGTCCCGCGAGTCTGGGGCGGCGCGCCCCTCCCGTCCAGCCGGGGGCTCACCGAGCGGGGGCCGGGGTAGGCCCGGTGCAGCGGGCGCGGCCATCCGTCCCCACCGCGCACGTGCCGTCCGCGGTGGCGGCGCAGACCACCTTGCCGTCCCGCCCCGTGCGGCAGTGGTGGCCGCACACCTGCTGCCCGTCCGCCTGGACGCGGCACTCGGGGCCGGACGCCGCCCCGGACCGCGGGCGCGTCCCCGCCCCGTACAGCACCCGCCAGGCGGGGCCGTCCCCAGCACGGGGCGG
>VGRA01000772.1 GCA_016875515.1 Deltaproteobacteria bacterium
TGGGAATGCGCTGACGGCCCCAGCGGGAGAGTGCATGGACGGAGGCAACGTAGGCGCAGGCGGCCCCAGCGCACGCCACGGCCGTCAGCGCCACGGCGCCCGCAGACCAAGCGGAGGGGGGCACCGCTGGAAGGGTCCAGGAACCGTGGGTACCCCCCAGCAGCCTGCACACCGCATCCCCTGCGAGCGAGGCCAGGAGTGCGGGGCCGAGCGCCCGCCACCGGGGCCTGCCGCCTGCGCCCAGTTCAGCGGCGAAGAGCGCGCCCGCCAGCGGAGTGCCAAACAGCGCGCCGAAGCCGCCCCCTGCGCCCGCGGCGAGGAGCAGTTGTGCGGTGCCGTCGTCCAGCCGCGCCCAGCGAGACGCCGCGGCGGCCACCGAGGCGCCCGCCTGCACCGCCGCCCCCTCGCGCCCGGAGGAGCCGCCGAACAGGTGCGTACCCAGCGTACCGAGGACCACGTGGGGCAGGAGGCGCAGCGGGACGCGCCCCTGGTGTTGCGCCAGGTCCGCCAGGACGAGCCCCATGCCCGGATCAGAGGGGCGTCCCACCGTTTCGCCCACCCGTCCCAGCACCCAGCCCCACGCGGGTAGGAGCAGCAGGAGCCAGGCGTAGCGCCCCTGGAGCGCGGTGGCTTGCCCGAGCCCCCAGAGGAACACGGCGCACAGCGCGCCCGTGATCACTCCGGTTCCAGCCGAGAGGGCGAGCAGGCGCAGGCGGTGGAGTGAAGCGGTCTGCAGGGGCATGGGCGAGGCACCAAAGCCGAGCGCCGGGGCCCCCACGAGGGAGCGCCCGGCGCCCAGAGCCTGCGGGGAATGGCCCGTTACTTCTTCTTCGCCAGTTCCTCGTCGATCAGCTTCTTGAACTCGGACGTGGGCTGCGCGCCCACGATCTGCCGGCCGTTGATGAAGAACGTGGGGGTGCCGCTGGCGCCCACCCGGCCCGCCTCGGCCTGGTCCGCGTCGATCTGGTCCTTGATCTTCTGCGAGTCCAAGGCGGCGGTGAACTTCGCCTCGTTCAGGCCCAGTTCCTTCGCGTAGCGGAGGAGGCTGGCGCGGTCCAGCGCCTGCTGGTTGGCGAAGAGCTTGTCGTGCATCTCCCAGAACTTGCCCTGCTCGTGCGCGGCGAGCGCGGCAGCCGCGGCCGGGCGGGCGTTCTCGTGGAAGGGCAGCGGCTGGTTCTTGAACGCCACGCGGACCTTCTTGCCGTACGCCTGCTCGAGCTCCTTGAGCGTGGGCAGGACGCGGCTGCAGAACGGGCACTGGAAGTCGCTGTAGGCGACGATGGTCACCGCCGCGTTCTTGTCACCCTTCACCGGGGCCTTGCCGACCTCGATGTTCTGCACGGGGGCCGGAGCCGGTGCGCCGCCGCCCTGCGGGGCGGCCGGTGCAGCGGGGGCAGCGGCCACGTTGTCCGCGTTCAGCTTGGCGTACAGCTGGTCTGCCCTGGTCCCGCCGGCGAGCAGCTTGTCCGCCTTCTTCAGCTCCTCGTCGACCATGGCCTTGAACTGGTCCACTGGCTGGGCGCCGACGACCTGGCGGCCATTGACGAAGAAGGTGGGGGTCCCGTCCGCGCCCACCTTGGAGCCCTCGGCCGCGTCCCGGTCCACCAGCTGCCCGTACTTCGGGTTGGCGAGCGCCGCCTTGAACTTCGCCTCGTTGAGGCCCAGCTCGCGGGCGAGCCGGAGGTAGGTGTCATCCCCCAGTCCCTGCTGGTTCTCGAAGAGCTTGTCGTGCATCTCCCAGAACTTGCCCTGCTCGTGCGCGGCCATGGAGGCTACGGCAGCGCCCCTGGCCTTGTCGTGGAAGGACAGCGGCTGGTGGCGGAACACCACGCGGAGATCCTTGCCGTAGGCGCGCTCCAGCTCCTTCAGCGTAGGGACC
>VGRA01000773.1 GCA_016875515.1 Deltaproteobacteria bacterium
CGGTCATCACCCGGCCGAAAACCTCACCCTGCTGATGAACTCCCGGCGTGCGGGCAAGAAAAAACCCCCAGTTTTCACTGGGGGTTTCTTGGAGCGGGAAAAGGGATTTGAACCCTCGACCCTCGCCTTGGCAACGCGCTGGAGGGGCCAGTGAAGTCCGTAACTTCGCGGGTGCCCCATCAGCGACGCCGGGATGACGGTGAAGTCGAGGCGGTGAACCCTCCCAAGCTTTCGGGAGGTGGCGCATGGCGGGACGGAAGGTGGGCAGCGAGCAGGAGGCGCGTCGGTGTCTGGCGGCGGCGCGAGCAGCGGGCAAGAGCGCTGGGGCTTGGGCAAGTGCGCACGGCATCGACGGGCGCTCGCTGAACGCCTGGCGGGTCAACCTCGAGCGGCGCGGCGCGACCCGGCCGCGCTCGGCCCCGAGGCTGGTGGAGTTGGTGCCCACCACCCCGGCCGCGCCGGCGGCCCGGTACCTCCTGCACGTGGGCGGCGTGGAACTCGAACTCGGAGACGACTTCCACGAGGACACCGTCCGTCGCCTGGTGCGGGTGCTGCTGTCGTGCTGAGCCTCGCCCCCACCGTCCGCGTCTTCGTCGCGGTGGAGCCACTCGACATGCGGGGCAGCTTCGACGCGCTCGCAGGCGCGGTCCGCCGCCTGGGCCTGGACCCGGTGGACGGTCACCTGTACCTCTTCCTCAACAAGCGCCGCCGGCTCGCCAAGGCCCTGTGGTTCGACGGCTCCGGGTGGTGCGTGCTGGCCAAGAGGCTGGAGGCCGGCAGCTTCCAGCTGCCGCCCGTCTCCGACACGGACGCCCGCGTCGAGGTAGACGGCACCACCTTCGCGTCGCTGCTGGCCGGCATCGACTTCACTGCCGCTCGCCGCGGCTGGTACCGACGCGCTTTCCGCGGCAAGGGGATCGACACCGGGCCCAAGGCATGATCTCTGCGCGCCCGTGCTCGACGTGGCTGCGCTACAGCAAGAGAACGCGACGCTCCGAGCGCAGTTGGCGCAACTGCTGACAAGCAACGCAGAACTGACTGCCACCATCGCGAAGCTGAATGACCGCGTGGGGGAGTTGCTGGCGGTGGCGCAGCGCAAGCAGCGGAAGGCCCCCGCGCCGAGGCCACCGGAGCCACCGCCCGTGGTGGACGGGGATGCGAAGGAGGCCTTCGACATGCGGCCGCAGCCACCTCCGCTGCCCCCGAAGGAGAAGGCTACCGGGCCGCGCCCGCCTCCGACGGGGCGCAAGGCGCTGCCCTCGCACCTGCCCGTGGAAGCGCATGCCCTGCGGCCGGACGCCTGCGCCCACTGCGGCGGCACCGCGCTGGACGCGGCGGACGAGGTGGTAGAGGAGAAGCTGCACGTGGTGAAGGAGCACCTGCGCCGGCGGGTGGTGCGGCGCACGACGTGCCGGTGCCGCGCGTGCGGAGGGCGCACCACGCCGCGCTCGCTGCCCGCGCCGTACGAGCGCTCGAAGGTGACGTGCGACGCGCTCGCCTGGTTTGTGTCCCAAAAGTTTGCGCTGCTGTCCCCGCTGGACAGGACGCGGCGGGACTTGAAGGAGAGGGGCGTGCCGCTGGCCATGGGCACGCTGGTGGGTTTCATGGAGAGGGCGGCGGACGTGCTGGCCCCCATCGACAGGCTGCACTGGCTGCAGTTGCTGCGTGGCCGGTGGATGGCCACCGACGGCACGGGCCTCAAGGTGCTGGTGCGGGAGCTGGAGGCCTCGCACAACGGGTACCTGGAGCTGTACCGAAACAGGGACTGCGCCGTCTTCCAGTACGAGGCGGACAAGGCCAGCGACAACCTCACCTCCAAGCTGACGCGCTTCCGCGGCGTCCTCACCGCGGACGCGGAACACCGCCTCAACGCCGT
>VGRA01000774.1 GCA_016875515.1 Deltaproteobacteria bacterium
GCCTGCGGGCGGGCAGACCAGGAGACAGACGCGCGTGGGGACTGTGGTGCAGAAGTACGGCGGCTCGTCCGTCGCGGACGTGGAGAAGATTGCGGCAGTGGCGGCCCGGGTGAAGGCGCGCCACGCCGCCGGGGACGCGGTGGTGGTGGTGGTCTCCGCCATGGGGGACACCACGGATGACCTGCTGAAGCTGGCCCAGCAGGTAGCCCCCAACCCGCCCCGGCGCGAGCTGGACATGCTGCTCACCTGCGGCGAGCGCATCAGCATGGCGCTGCTGTCCATGGCGCTCCATGAACAGGGGGTGCCGGCCATCAGCTTCACCGGCAGCCAGTCCGGCATCATCACGGACGGCAACCACGCGCAGGCGCGCATCGTGGAGGTGAGGCCCTGGCGCATCCAGGACGAGCTCGGCCGCGGCAAGGTGGTCATCGTGGCCGGGTACCAGGGGGTCTCCTTCAAGCGGGAGGTGACCACGCTGGGCCGCGGCGGGAGCGACACCACCGCGGTGGCGCTGGCCGCGGCGCTGGACGCGGAGGCGTGCGAGATCTACTCGGACGTGGACGGCGTCTTCTCCGCGGATCCGCGCGTGGTGCCGGCCGCCCGCAAGCTCTCCGCCCTCTCGTATGACGAGATGCAGGAGCTGGCCACGGCGGGAGCCAAGGTGCTCAACGCCCAGGCGGTGGAGTTCGCGAAGGAGAAGGGGATCGTCATCTCCGCGCGGAGTACGTTTGGCGGCGGGACCGGCACGGAGGTGAAGGACCTGGCCGTGGCCGAAGACAACCGGGTGAAGGGCGTCACCGCGGAGGCGGACATGCTCGCCCTGTCGGTGCGCGGGGAGGCGGCGCTGGAGCTCCTGGAGTTCCTGGACGCGCGCGCGGTTCGGGCCCGGTTGTTCTCCTCGGCGCTGCTCGGAGGGGACGGCAGCACCTTCATGCTGGTGCCGCTGCAGGACGTGCACGGGCTGGAGGCGCTCAAGGCGGACCTCGCCGGCCGTTTCGCCGGGCGGGTGGGGGTCCACGAGGACGTCGGCGCGGTCACCGCGGTGGGTACGGGGCTGAACGGCTCGTTCGGCGCGGCCCGCACCGCTGCCTCGTGCGCCGAGGCCCTGGGGGCGAGGGTGTACGGCGTGTTCCTCTCCCCGCTTTCCCTCACCATTCTGGTGGGCAAGGCGCACCTCAAGGAGTTGACGCGGCGGCTGCACGGGGAGTTCGTGCGGTGAGGAGCCTGTTCCTCGCGGGGAGCACCGGGGCGGTGGGTGGAACGCTCTTGCAGCTGGCCCGGGGCATGGGAATTGATCTCCTGGCCCATGCGCGGCCAAAGTCGGAGCGCGAGGAGCCCCCGCCGGACGTGCTGGTGTTCGACCTGCGGGACCGCCACGCGCTCGTCAACGCGCTCGCGGGGCGCACCACGGTCATCCAGTGCATCGGGACCATGCGGAAGCGCTTTGCCAGCGGAGACACCTACGAGACGTCGGACGTGGGGACCACGCGGCTGCTGGTGGAGGCGGCCCGCGAGGCGGGCTCGGTGGACCACCTGGTGCTGCTGTCCTCCGTGGGGGCGGGGCGGCCGGTGGGGGCGTACCTGAAGGCCAAGGCGGAGGCCGAGCGGCTGGTGCGCGAGAGCGGCATCCCCTGGACCACCTTCCGCCCCGCCGCGTTCGACGGCGCGGGGCACACGGTCCCCCCGGGCGCCGCCTGGCTCACCGGGGCGCTGGGGCTGTCCCGCTACCGCCCCATCCGGGTGGACGCGCTGGCCGCGGCCATCCTGGGGGTTGCGTGCGCGCGCGCCCCCCTGGGCGAGGCGCTGGAGGGAGAACTGCTGTGGGCGCAGGTGGCGAAGTTCAACGTCCTGACGCACGCGCCCGGTCGGAGATGAC
>VGRA01000775.1 GCA_016875515.1 Deltaproteobacteria bacterium
CGGCGCCAGGGCCAGCGCGTCCGTTGGCCGCGCCGCCAGATCAAAGGCCTTCCCGCCCTGCTCCACGCGAACGCGGCCCGTGTACTCGTTGCGCTCCAAGCCGTCCACGCGCAGTGCCGTGATCTTCCCGCCCACCTTGTCCAGCACCCCGGACAGCAGCTCGGGGGCGAGCGGCCCGGGCGGCCTCTGGTGCGCCAGCCGCAGCGCCACCGAGAGCGCCGCCTCCGGGTCTACGAACAAGGGCACCAGCGGTACCCCCCGCGGAGGATACCAGCACCACGGCGTGGGCGTTCACCTCCGGGAGCGGCACCACGTCCCGCACCTCCATCTGGACCAGCCCCTCCGAGGGCCATGCCTCGGCCCTTGACTGTCCGGAGGCGCTGGCCGGGCGTTGCAGCGCCCACCAGACACCGCAGGCCGCGGCCACGAGGAACGGCAGCAGCAAGCGGACCGTTCACGAGCGCCCATCCCGGAAAGGGTGGACGCCGTTTGGGGGCAGAACAGGAAGGGACGGACGGCAGGGCGCCCGGCCGCCAGGCCGGACCGGGGACGGCTACTCCTCTTCGTCCTCGAATTCCTCGTCCTCGTCCTCGTCGTCGAGGTCCTCGTCGTCCTCGTAGTCCTCGTCGTCCTCTTCGTCGAAGTCCTCGTCCTCCTCCTCATCCTCCGACTCGTCGTCGGTCTCGACGGAGAGGTTGACGCCAAACTTCCGGGACAGCTTGGTCACCTGCGCGCGCAGATCGGTCAGCGCAGAGGTGAATTCCTCGACCATGGCCGCAGTCGCGGCGGCGTCACAGTTGGGGCACACCAGCTTCTCCGACCCGTCGTTCAGGTCGTCGAAGTCCAACTCGAAGCTCGCGTCACACTTGCGGCACGTGAAGTCGATGGTCATGGCCGCGCCGAGATAATAAGCAGGCATGGGGCTGTCAATGCGGGAGCGCACGACGCTCGTGCTTCGGGCCCACGGGAGGACCGGATGGCGCTGCCGAAGACCATGGTTCACGCCCTCAACGAGACGGCGCAGCGGCTGGGCCTCCGGCCCGCGCTCTGGTCCCGCCGGGACGGGGCGTACCTGCCCACCTCATGGAGGCAGTACGCGGACCGCGTCCGCTGCTTCGCGCTGGGGTTGCACGGGCTGGGCTTCCGCCGCGGGGACGTGCTCGCCGTGCTCGCCTACAACCGCGAGGAGTGGGCGGTGGCGGAGCTGGCCGCCATGGCGATGGGTGGGACGGCGGTGGGCATCTACACCACCAGCAGCCCGGAGCAGGTGGCGTACGTGCTCAGCCACAGCGAGGCGAAGATCGCGCTGGTGGAGCACGCCCAGTACGCGTCCCTGGTCCGCGCGCTGAGGCCCGGCCTCCCCGCGCTCCGCCACCTGCTGGTGATGGATGCCGCGGCGGCGGCCCCGGACGCGCGTCCCTATGCGGAGATCCTCGAGTCCGGGCGCGGCGCAGATGACCGCGTCTACCGCGAGGCGCTGGATGCCGCTCAGCCGGACGCGCTCGCGGCGCTCATCTACACGTCGGGCACCACGGGCCACCCCAAGGGGGTCATGCTCAGCCACCGCAACCTGGTGTGGACCACCACCAAGCTGTTCTCCAGCGCCCCTTTCAAGAAGGACGAGGAGGTGCTCCTGTCCTACCTCCCGCTCAGCCACATCGCCGAGCAGGTGGCTACCATCCACGGCCCCATCCTGTGGGGCTTCCAGGTCTACTTCGCCCAGGGGCTGGAGCAGCTTGTCGAGGACCTCAAGGCGGTGCGCCCCACCGTGTTCCTCGGCGTTCCGCGCGTCTGGGAGAAGTTCAAGGCCCGGGCAGAGGAGCGCCTCAAGGATCTTCCCGGCCAGCAGGGGGCGCTGCTCGAGCAGGCGCGGC
>VGRA01000776.1 GCA_016875515.1 Deltaproteobacteria bacterium
CAGCCGGTCCAGCAGGGGCTTGCGTGGGGGGCCCTGGGGGCAGGGAGCGCATCGCTGGCGGCCACGGCCGTCCTGTTGGCCTGGCCCGGGACGCTCGCGGAGCCCTGAAACGGACAACGCCCGCCTTCCGTTGGGAAGGCGGGCGCTGCCGATTGACCCTGCGGGGATTCGAACCCCGGTTTGAGCCGTGAGAGGGCTCCGTCCTAGGCCTCTAGACGACAGGGCCGGTCAATGAAGCTGGGGAACTAGGATTCGAACCTAGATAAGCAGAGTCAGAGTCTGCTGTCCTGCCGTTAGACGATTCCCCAATATTCGTACTGCCTGTCTACTTCGTGCCCGGCCTCTGCTCCGGGGTGCCGCGGACGACGTAGATGCGGACCTCGTCGTTTGCCTCGTAGATGTTGAGCCCCTCGAAGTTCCGTCCTGAGGGATTCAGTATGTGGACCGCTTTCACCCCGGGCTGGTTGACGATGTGTCTTCTCGGGTACGCACCCGGCGGGTACACCGCCTGGTAGTGCTTCAACGTCCCCTTGAAGTCGTCCTTCACCCGGTACCGATTTTCGCCCACCTTCACGGCCCCATCCGGGAGGTTCGCGCCACCGACGTTTTCGGCGTGAACACCGGCGGAGGCGAGTGCCACCATCAACAGAAGCGGGCGCGGCTTATAGAGATGCCGCGCGGCGGTGTCAAGGCATGAGCGCATGGAAATCATCCTACCGCGCGAGCGCCTGCTCCAGGCGGGCCATCACCTCGGCGCGTCCCACCAACGCCAGCGTCTCGCCAATCCCGGGGCTGACGGTGTTGCCGGTGACCGCCACGCGGACCGGCTGGGCCACCTTGCCCATGCCCACCGCCAGTTGCTCCGACACGGTCTTCACCACGGCGTCCAGCGCGGCCGTGTCCCAGCCGGGCAGGGTTGCCAGCTGCTGGCACACGGCGTCCAGGACGGGCCGGCCGTCTGCGCCCAGGTGCTTGGCAGCGGCCTTCTCGTCCAGCGTCACGCCGCGGCTGTAGACCCACCGGGCCATGTCTGCCATCTCGGACAGGGTGCGGGCGCGCTCGCGGAAGGCGAGCACCACCTTCTCCAGCCGCTCGTCGGAGGGGACCTCCATCCCGCGCTTGGAGAGGAAGGGGAGGAGCCGCTCCGCCACCAGGGGCACCGGCAGCAGCTTGAGGTACTGCTGCGAGAGCCACGTCAGCTTGTCCGGGTTCCACACCCCGGAGGTGCCGCCCACGTGGTCGAAGCCGAACCACTCGATCATCTGCGCGCGCTGGATGACCTCGTCGTTGCCGTGGCTCCAGCCCAGCCGCACCACGAAGTTGCTGAGCGCCTCGGGCATGACGCCGTTGCGCTTGTGCAGCATGACGTCTGCCTCGGGGTGCTTGCGCTTGGAGAGCTTCTCCCGGTCCGGCCCGAGGATGAGCGGGAAGTGGGCGAACGCCGGCGGCGTCCAGCCGAGCGCCTGGTAGAGCATCAGCTGGGGGAAAGTGGAGTTGATGTGCTCCTGGCCGCGCCCCACCAGGGTGATCTCCATGGTGTGGTCGTCCACCACGCAGCCGAAGTTGTACAGCGGGATGCCGTCTGCCCGGAGCATGACGAAGTCGTCCATGTCCGACAGGGGCTTGCTGATGGTGCCCAACACCTCGTCGTTGAACCCGAGCGCCCCCTCGCCGCCGGGGGCCTGGAAGCGGACCACCGCGGTGCGCCCGGCGGGGATGTCCTTGCGGCCGCGGCAGGTGCCCTCGTACTTGTAGGTGCGCTTCTCCGCCTCTGCCGCCTTGCGCCGCTCCTCCAGTTCCTCGCGGGTGCACGAGCAGTAGTAGGCCTTGCCCTCAGCGATCAGCTGGTCCGCGTACTTCCGGTACAGGT
>VGRA01000777.1 GCA_016875515.1 Deltaproteobacteria bacterium
AGCGGATCGCGCAGCCGCGGGTCCGGCCGCAGCGGGTCCGCCACGGAGAGGATGGCCACGTAGAGCATCAGCGGGTCGTCGGTGTTGACGTTCAACCGGCTGTTGATGTCCGGGTAGACGGTGAGCCGGTCCCGGAACGCGGCCATGAAGCGGTCGTGCACCCCCACCACGAAGTAGGCCTCGTCCAGCGTGTCGAACGGGGCGTTCTTGGCCTTGTAGCGGGGCTCGTAGCGGTCGTACGGGGAGTTCTCGTCCGAGAAGCCCGGCTGGAAGGGATCCTGCCCCGCCTGCCCGTTAAGGTTGAGGGCGGAGGCCACGTTGTCCGCGTCCATCCAGTCGTGCAGGGCAATGAGCGTCTCCGGCGCGGTGATCTTCGTGCCGTTGGCGTCCTCCCTCTCGTAGAGGAACTCGAAGCGCTTGTCGCCAAAGAGGTCCAGGAACCGCGGCACGATGGCCATCCCCGCCAGCGCCCCGCTGTCCAGCTTGTTGAGGTTGAGCTTCTCCTCCTCGTCCTGGATCTGCGCGAGGAAGCAGCCCTGGAACCCGCCGAAGGAGATGGACTTCATCTCGCCGGCCTTCTCCGGGAACTCGTCGTCGAAGGCGAACTTGCCGGAGCGGGTGCTGCCGGACTTCGGGCCGTCTCCGGGGTCGCTGTTCACCATGCCCTGCAGCATCTGGCAGTCCACGCGCGCCATCTTCCAAAGCTGGATGGCCATGCCGCCGCCCATGCCCGGCATCCCGCCGCCGCCGGCCAGCTGGGAGAGATCCTGCGGGCTCACCCCCGCCTGCTGCAGCAGCGGCGCAACGGCCGGGTTGGAGGCGAGCGACCCCAGGTTGAGCCCGCCCAGCGGGGCCGAGTCGATCTGCTTCTGGAAGCGCATGAGCAGCCGGGAGAGCCCAATGGCCGAGCGCGCCAGGTAGTAGGCCCGCACCTCGTCCCGCCCGTTGGCCGCCAGCTGCAGGTCCACCCGCGTGGTGTAGGCGAAGTCCACCGCCAGCGCCGTCAGCACCGCGATGGAGATGACGGCGATGAGGAGCGCCACCCCGCGCTCCTGCCGGCGTCGCCGCCGCGCCTGTTGGAAGGGGGCGCGCATCAGAACCTCGGCATCTCCGTGTTGAGGATGATGCGCGTCTGGGTGGTGTAGGGGATCGCTTTGCCCGCCTCGTCCGGCAGCACGAGCGTGATCTTCACCCGCGTGGGCAGGATGGACTTGCGCTCCAGCCGGCGGGTGTCCCACTCGTCGTCCCACTCCTTCTTGTCCGAGTCCCAGTAGGCGAACTCGACCCGCTTCACCCCTTCCACGAGGATGTCCTTCGTCCCCCCGCGGTCCATGCGCTCCTCGCCGAAGAGGTTGGGGTTGGCCCGCCGCACCATGTCCTTGCGCCCGCGCGCCGCGGTGTCCGGGGAGGTCTCCACCGCGTACTCGAGCACCACCTGGTCGGACTCCTTGGCGTCCGCGTACAGCCGCTGGTGCGCCAGGCTGGTGAACGAGAGCTTCTCCTTCTCCCCCACGAAGTTGGTGGGCCGCTCCGCCTGGTCCCGGAAGCGCCGGCTGTCGTACCGGTCCGAGACGAACGCCGCGCCCACCTCCCGCACCATCCGGGCCATGGAGGCGCGCACCATGCGGTGGCGCTCCGCCTCCGCCTCCACCATCTCCCGCGCCTTGATGGCCGTGGTGAAGGCGTTGAGGGTGAGGGTGCCCATGAGCGCGGTGATGGCTACCGCCACCATCACCTCCATGAGTGTGAAGCCGTGCCGGCGCGGCGTGCGCATCACGGTCCCCTCGGCGCGCCGCCCGGCGTGGGGAAGAGGGGCGAGACGCGCCCGGGCGCGGTGCCGGGCAGCAGCTGCCCGCGCGAGGGGATGG
>VGRA01000778.1 GCA_016875515.1 Deltaproteobacteria bacterium
CGCTGGACGGTCCAGGCCCAAGCGCCCATCACCGCGTGCGGGGGGCCCCCGCCGCAGGCATCCCTTGAGCTCACGCAGGTGGCCGCCACCGTGACCGCCCCTCTGGACGGGGGAACGCTCTCGGGGACGTTGTTTGACTCGAACCGGTTCAGCCTCCACGGCACGCTCGCCGGGAGCGGCGAGCAGCGGGACAGCGTGCGCGTCCGGGCCCTCTACCTGCCCGGGCTCTCGGACGGCGGCATGGCCCAGCTCGTGGAGGGGAGCTGGACCTGGACCTCCGCCGCCACGGGGTGCGCAGAAGCCTGGCGCTTCACCGCGCAGCGGCAGTAGGCCCGGGGACTACTTCTTCTTGCCGGAGGTGGCAGCGGCGGCGGCCGCGGCCTTGCGCTCCTTCTGCTTCTTCCACTTCAGGCGGATCTTGTTGCGAACGCGCTGGTGCTTGCTCTTGCTGCGGGCCATGTGGGTGTTCTCCGTGTTGCGTTGAAAAAGAGGGCCGGGCGTCTAACACGGCCCAGCCCCCTTGTCACACCCCGAGTTGCCCGTGGCGCTCCGGCCCGGCCCGCCGGTCCGCCACCATGGCCCCTGCGACCACCTTGCCGTCCACCACCTGCGTCTGCGCCCAGGCGTCCCCGAACCGCAGCCCCAGCGGATCCCGCACCACCCGCAGCGCCTCCGCGCCGCCAATGACGAACACCCCGGCCAGGAAGGCCCCCTGCCCCAGCGGCGGCGGCATCATCCCCAGCAGGACCACCAGCGCGAACGGGGCGTTGCGCAGCACGCTGTCCCGGTTGCGGACCGCCGAGCGCGTGGGGACGTGCATGGCCTTCACGCCGAAGATCCTCTTGCCCGGGCTCTGCCCCTGGAACATGGCGTCTGCCACGCAGAGGAAGAGGATGGCGAGCACCCCGCCGGCAGGCCCCCCAAGCCGGTACATGCCCAGCGCTACGGCGGCGTCCACTGCGCGGGCCCCCAACCGCAGCCACGACGAGGCCTTCGGATACGGGGAGTTCTCCCGGCCGGGGGACGTCACGGGGCGTCGTCCTCGGCGAGCTGGCGGAGCCGCTCGTAGGCGCTCACCGGCACCGGCGCCCGCTCGGGGGCCGCGTCCGCGAGCCGGGCCAGGTGCGAGCGGGCCTGCTGCGCGTCGCGCCCCGCGTCCTCCGCCTGCCCTTCCCGCGTGAAGAAGACGAACGCCATGGCGGGGCGCTTGCTCTGCTCGCGCATGGCGAACTGCACGCCGTCCAGCGTCCAGCCCTGCCGGGCGTGCTGGTTCACCACCTGCTCGAGCGCCTGCTCGTCCACAGTGGACAGCTCCGCCACCTTGTATTGCAGCGTCCGGGGGGCGGTCAGCACCGGGGCGCGGCCCACGCCGCTGCGCGTGCGCGGCGTGGTGGCAGGCCTGCGGGTGGGGCGTTTTGTCATGTGTGAAGGCCAGTTTTCGCCCTGCTTGCTCCTGCGGATCAAGGGCTACTACGGTCATTCGGATGGGAATGCTCAAGTTCGAAGTGCCCCACCAACTCTCCGCCGGGGAGGCGCGCCAGCGGCTGGAGACGCTGGCCACCCATCTGGGGACCAAGTACGGCTTCACCACCGAGTGGCAGGGGGACTCCGCGCGGATCCAGGGCAAGGTGAAGGGGATCACGCTGAACGCGCAGATCACCGTGTCCGAGGGCAAGGTGGGGGGCGAGGCGACCGATCCGGGCTTCCTCTTCCGGGAGAAGGCACGCACCTACCTGACGGAAAAGTTCGAGTACTACCTCGACCCGTCCTTCAGCCTCGAAGAGCTGCAGAAGAAGGCCTGACGTGCCCGCGAAGATCTTTGTGGTGGAGCGCAGCCCGCTCGTGGCGGAGCAGACGGTGCGCGCCTT
>VGRA01000779.1 GCA_016875515.1 Deltaproteobacteria bacterium
TGAACCGGTAGGTGAAGCTCGCGAGCTGCCGGGCCGCGTCCTCCAGCGCCAGCCCCCGGAGAAAGGCCGCGGGGGACGGCCCCATCCAGCGGTGGAGTCCCTCCAGCTTGGCCTTGAAGAGCTCCACCCGCCCGTACGCGAGGCAGGCGGAGAGCAGCGCGCTCACCTCCTGGTCGCGTGGATCCCCGTACCTCCGGGGGAACTCCACCGGGTCGGCGCGGATGCGCGCGGCCGGGTCCACCGAGAGGGCGAGCCCCTCGAGCAGCGGCCGCAGGCGATCCCCTCCCCGGCCGGCCATCAGCGGGAGAGTTCGCGCACGAGGTGGCCCAGCTCGGGGAGGATGAGCCGGTCCAGCGCCAATCCCACGGCGCGCGGGGAGCCGGGCAGCGCGAAGAGCACCGCCCCCCGGTGCGTGCCGGCGGTGGCCCGGGAGAGCCACGCCGCGCTGCCCACCTGCTCGAACGAGAGCATGCGGAACAGCTCGCCGAAGCCGGGCAACTCCTTGTCGAACAGCGGCCGCAGCGCCTCCACCGCCACGTCCCGCGGCGCCGCGCCGGTCCCGCCGTTCACCAGTACCGCGCGCGCACCGGCAGCCAGCGCCTGGTCCACCGCCGCCCGGATCTCCGCCACGTCGTCCCGCACCACCCGGTGCAACACCACGGCGTGGCCTGCCGCTTCCAGCGCGGCCCGGATGGCCGCACCGGTCTGGTCCGTCTCCGGCGTGCGCGTGTCCGAGCAGGTGACCACCGCCGCAGCGACGGACCCGGGGGCGCTGGCGCGGTGCTGCTGGTGGGGGGCGTGGCCGTGGCTCATGGCGCGTCCGGCTCCAGCCCCTCCACGTAGAGCTCCCCGTCCTCCACGGTCACCTGGAAGGCCTTCTGGTCGTCGCAGACCTCGCGGGAGGTAACGTTGATGCCGGTGTCGAAGTCGAACGCCACCTCGTGGCACGGGCACACCACGCAGTTGCCCTCCACCCGGCCGCCGGACAGCAGGCAGCCCGCGTGGTTGCACCAGTCGTCGAGCGCCTTGTACTTGCCCGCCAGTTTGCCCACCACGACGGCCTTGCTGCCCACCTCGTAGCCGCGCATCTCCCGCTCGGCGAAGTCGGCCTTTCCCAGCTTCACGCGCATGGGGCAGCTTCCTGCCACCGGGGCGGGTGCGCCGTCAAAGGTGCGCGGCGGCTGTGCGCTGTTACGCTCTCCCGCCGCCCGTGTGGTACGCACTGCTCGCACTCGCCCTCGCCGCCGCCCCGGTCCCCGCCGTGGAGGCGCTCTCCGCCTCGCTCGTGGAGGTGGCCGGGCCGCGGGCTCGCGGGGCGGGCGTGGTGGTGAGCGCCGAGGGTCACGTGCTGACCTCCGTGCGTTACGTGGGGCTGGACGCCGCGCAGGTCCATGCAGCGGGCGAGCAGCGGCCGGGACAGGTGCTGGCGGCAGACGGCCGGCTGGGGGTTGCGGTGGTGCGGGCCGCCGGGCGGGGGTGGCACGCTGCCCCCGCCGGCCGCGTGCCCCCGGCGCGCAAGGGAGAGCGCCTGGTGGCGGTCACCCGCGGCCCCGGAGGCGTCCTGGCCCACGCGGGCTCCGTTGTGAAGCTGCCCACCGGGAGCACGCCCTTCCTCGAGACGGACCTGCGGCAGCCGCCCGGGACGCCGCTGTTCGATCCGCGCGGGCGGCTGGTGGCCGTGCTGGTGGACGGGCGCGGACGCGCCCTGCCGTTGTCCGCAGTGCGCGCGCTGCTCGCCCGGGAGGTGCGGGCGCCGTGATGGAGCGGGCGGCAGAGCGGCTGGGGCGCTGGCTCACCCGGGGGAGCCCGCTCCGGGAGGCGCTGCTCGCGTGGGGCCTGGGCTTCGGCGCCATCGTGGTGGCGTTC
>VGRA01000780.1 GCA_016875515.1 Deltaproteobacteria bacterium
CACCTCCAGCCCCGGGTAGAGCGCCGCGAGGTCCCGGCTGCCCGTCCCAGAGCCCGAGCCCATGTCCGCCACCCGGCCGCGCGTGGGGAAGTACGCCGAGACGAGCGCCACCTTCTGGCGCATCGACCTGTCCATGCCCGCGAAGTACGCGGCGTAGGCGTCCGCGCCCCCCCGGTCCTGCAATGAGTAGCCCACGGGCGCAGGATGCCCGACACTGCGCGCCATGGCCAAGGACTCCCTGCTTGAACAGCTGCTGAAGGGGCGCGCCACCCCCGCCCCCGGCGACCTGAAGATCCACCTCTCCACGCGGGACGGCAGCTCGCTCGCGGACAAGGTCCGGCAGGCCTACTTCTGGATCATCAACAACGCCGTCATCTGCCCCTACTACGACCTGCAGTACGGCGCGCCCGTCACGCTGCAGTCCCGCGCCGGGGACAGCATCAGGCTGCACGGAGAGGCCAGCTACTCCTCCTACGTGCTCGTGCCCCTGCTCACCCTCTTCACCCGGCGCCGGGCGCTCATGGTGGGCGGCCCCGGGCGCGGAAAGACGACCTCCGCGGTCCTCATGGCGCTGCTGGCAGGCATGTCGAAGGAGGACGTCCGCCGCTCCATCCTCCGCGGCCACCCGCAGCTGTCCACGAGCGACCTGCTCGGCGCCCCGCTCCCCGCGGACATGCTCAAGGCGGAGGAGGCCGGGGACATCCGGGTGAGCTGGCGCAAGTGGATCACCAGCCGCGTGAAGATCATCGACGAGTACAACCGCATCCCCACCAAGACGCAGTCCGCGCTGCTGTCCCTCATGGCGGACGGCTACGCGGAGATGTACGACCAGTACGTCTTCGCCGGGAAGTCCAGCTGGTTCCTCACCGCCAACGACGACGCCGGGGGCGGCACCTTCCAGGTCATCGAGGCGCTCAAGGACCGCATCGACGTCATCGTCCGCGCGGTCCCCTTCAACTCCGGCTTCATCCAGTCCCTGCTGCAGCGCGTGGAATCCGGCGCCTCCCCGGAGGACCTGGTCCCCGCCGACATCGTCTTCACGCCGGAGGAACTGGACGCCGGCTACGCGGACATCCAGAAGGTGGAGGTCCCCGCGGAGGTGCTTCAGTTCCTCGGCTTCTTCCTCGGGCAGCTGGACTTCTGCCGGCAGGCCTCCCCCGAGTTCGAGTACATGAGCAAGGACACCCTGCACCTGGCCGGCCGCTCCGTGGCCTCCGTGTGCACCGAGGAGTGCCCGCTCGACAAGAAGAGCCACCCCTGCTCGCAGACGGAGAACGGCGTCTCGGCGCGCGTGTACCTGACGGCGCTGCACTTCACCAAGGCGCTCGCGTGGTTCCGCGGGCGCAGCACGGTGGAGCTGGAGGACGTGCGGCAGATCGTCCCGTGGGTGCTGCACGAGAAGCTCAAGCCCAACCCGCGCAGCGGCTACTTCGAAGCGAAGGACAAGCAGGCGCTCCTGCAGGACCGCGTGGCGTGGATCCGCGCGCTGATGGACCAGTCCCACGCCGAGTACAAGCGGCGCGAGCCCCTGCTCGCCTCGGTGCGCGCGCTGCGCACGCAGCTGGACGCGGGGCTGGAGGGGGTCCCCGCGGAGGAGGTGTCCGCGCGCATGGGGGAGATCGCCAAGCTCATGAAGTCCCTGCTGGACTGCAAGGAGCTGTCCGGCGGCATCTACGAGATGTTGGTGCAGCTCAAGGGCTTCCACAGCCGCTACCAGAACTACCTGGCGTGGCTGCGCGAGCAGCAGGGCCCGGGCCGGCGCGCGTGATCACGGGACCGCTGGACCAGGTGGAGGCGGGCGCCCGGCGGCGCTTCCACCGCTTCAGCGCCCGGGCCTGGCAGCGCTGGGTGGAGCTCGGCGCGC
>VGRA01000781.1 GCA_016875515.1 Deltaproteobacteria bacterium
CCGGTCACGTAGAGCCACCGCGGGGTGGCCACCGCCGCGTGCCCGCCGCCTGCGCCCAACTCCAGGAAGCTGCCGCCCTCGGAAAGGAGCGAGGGCCGGATCTCCGGCGCCTGCGCGTCTGCCTCCACCACGTATGCGCGCGTGGCCTGGCCACTTCCCGCCGGGCTGTCCGCGCCCTGCACGTGCGTGACGTACACCTTTCCGTCCACGCTCACCGTCACGCCGAGCGGCGCCGGCGCGCGCGGCACCCCGGACGTGGAGGTTGCGGCGGCGATCAGGCTGGGGGCCCGCGTGTAACAGTCTTGCGGGCGCCCTTCAGCCGCGAGCGGGCACGTCAGCACGGCGCCCGCTGCGTCCGCGTACTGCAGCGGGTTGCCCTCCGCGCGCGAGGGGACGAACAGGCGCACCCCGCCATCCATGGGCCATGCCGCCAGTTCACCGGCGAAACTCTGGATCTCCAGGACGCCCGCGCTGCCCAGCTTGAGGTCCTCCAAGCGCGCAAGGTCCCCGGACCCGCCGAGCGGAGGCAGACCCACCGCGTCCAGCGCCACCGCGGTCAGGAGCCCTCGGTCGTACCGCTTGTCAAAGTTGGTGGAGGCCACGTACAGCGTGCCCTCGCCAATACCTGCTGCATGCGCAATCCCCCCGGGCCAATAGAACCGGTCCGCGGGGGGCGGGTTGGCGAGCGGCGGCGGCGTGCAGGCCGAGGCCAGGAGGACGGATGCGGTCAGCCACGCCGCCCGCTGCAGGCGTCCGCCGCTCATGCCTCGGCCTGGATCTTCGAGAAGTCTGCCACCGGCGCAAACAGTCCGCCGATCTCCACGAGCAGCCGCACCCGGTTCTCCCGCAACGCGCGGTCCTCGGCCATCACCATCACCTTCTCGAAGAACAGGTCCACCGCGGGCTTCAGCGCGGTGAGCTCCCGCAGCGCCCCGGCGAAGTCGTCCCGCTGCAGCAGCCCCGCCACCTTCTCCCGCGCGGCGGCCACCCCGTGGAACAGCCGCTTCTCCGCCTCGTCCTCCAGGCGCGCCGGGTCCACCGCGCCCGCGCCCACGTCCTTCCCCTGCTTCTGGACAATGTTCACCACCCGCTTGAACGCCGCGGCCAGCGGGGCGAAGTCCGGAAGGCCCACCAGCGCGTCCAGCGCCGCCACCCGCTTCTGCGTACCCACCAGGTCATCGAACCCGGCAGACAGCACCGCCTCCACCACGTCCGACCGGTGCTGATCCGCCCAGAGCGACTTGAGCCGCCCCCGGAAGAACTCCAGCACCTGGTCCCGCACCGGCGGCTCGCCCGCCTTCTGTTTCACGTCCTTCAACTTGTCTGCGAGCAGCGCGAGGCTCAGTTCCACCGCCGCAGAGAGCGACACGCGGTACCCGCGCTGGAGCACCACGTTGATCACCCCCAGGCACGCCCGCCGCAGCCCGAACGGGTCTGCCGCCCCCGTGGGCGGCTTGCCGATGCCGAAGATGCCGCACAGCGTGTCCAGCCGGTCCGCCAGGCCCAGCAGCGCCCCCGCGTCCGTGGACGGCAACGCGTCCCCCGCGCCGCGCGGGAGGTAGTGCTCGAAGATGGCCACCGCCACAGCCTCCGGCTCGCCGGAGGCGCGCGCGTACTCGCGGCCCATCACCCCCTGCAGCTCCGGGAACTCCCCCACCATCCCCGTCACCAGGTCCGCCTTGCAGAGCCACGCCGCGCGGTCCACCGTGTCCTTCAGCGCGCGGTGGTTCGTCTTTTCTGCCAGGTCCTTTGCCAGCGCGCGGAAGCGCTCCACCTTCTCCCGGTAGGTGCCCAGCTTCTGCTGGTACACCACGCGCCCCAGCTTCTCCACGCGGCTGGCCAGCGCCACCTTGCGGTC
>VGRA01000782.1 GCA_016875515.1 Deltaproteobacteria bacterium
GCCCAGTTCGGACAGGGACAGGAGGTGGCGCCGCTGGACTGGGAGCCCTTGCGGGTGGTGTTCGACGGCCCCACCAGCGAGCACGCCGCGGTGGAGATCATCCCGAGCACGGACGATGCCCCTGGCGGCGACACCGATCTCCCCGTGGCGGAAATCTCCCTCCGCCGGGTGTGGGCTGCGGGCAGGGGACTACTTCGGCAGCTTCGCCTTGGTGACCGCGATGTCGGTCTTACAGCGCTCCACCCGCTGGCGGAGGTTGCGGTCGTCATTCAGCATCTGGACGAGGTCGCCCACCTGCGCGGAGAGGGCGGTGATGGCCATGACGGTGCGCACCTCGGACTCGACGATGCGGCGCCCGCGGGAGTCCAGCCCATGGTCCAGCTTGTGCTCGAGGGCTTCCATCCGGCCCTCCAGCCGGTCCATGCGCCCCTCGAGCGCGTCAAACCGCGCCCGGGGTCCGACAGGCAACCTGCGCCCCGGGGCCGCCCTGCCGTACGGTAGGATGCATGCCCTCCGTGCGTTCCCTTCCCCGTCCCGCCCGCTGGCTGCTGCTGCTCCCTCTTGCCGCGCTCGCGCTGCTGCTGCTCGCCTACGCGCTCTTCACGCGCCACGTGCCGTGGAAGGTGCCGGCGCAGCACCGTCCTCCCGAGGCGTGGACGCGCCCGTTGGTCGCCGGGCAGGGGGGGCTGTGGGTGCGGGCGCTCGGGGTGTCCGGGTACGAGGTGTCCGACGGCTCCACCACCCTGCTGCTGGACCCCACCCCCACCCGCCCCGCCCCCTTCGAGCTGCTCGCCGGGCCGCTGTCACCGGACGAGCAACTGGGCGCCGCGTGGTGCCCGCGCGCGGACGCCCTCCTCGTCAACCACGCCCACCACGATCACGCGCTGGACGTGCCCGCCATTGCCCGCCGCACCGGGGCGCTGGTGGTGGGCTCGCAGAACGTGGTCAACCTGGCACTCTCCCGCGGCGTCCAGCCAGTCAAGACGCGGGTGGCCCGCCACGGGGACGACTTCACCGTGGGCACCTTCCGCGTCCACGTCCGCAAGGGCCACCACACCGACATTGCGGGAATCTCCAACCCCATGTCCGGGGTCATCCCGCCCAACGCCGGGAAGCTGTGGTTCTGGCAGTACGCGCTGGACGACACGCTCGGCTACCACCTGGAGTCCACCACCAACGGGGCGAAGCTGTGGTTCCACCCCACCAGCACCTGGTCCCCTGGAGAGCTCGCCGGGCTGGAGGCAGAGACGCTGGTGGTGGGGGTGACGGGCGAGCCGCAAACGGCGGAGAAGGTCCGGGGGCTCATGTCCGAGTCCCGTGCCCGCCGCGTGCTGCCCACGCACTTCGACAACTTCTTCCAGCCGCTGCAGCGGGGGCTCGCCCTCATGCCGGGGCTGGACCTGGACGCCGCGCGCGCGCTGTTCCTCGCCGAGGCGCCGGGCGTGGAGTGGGGCGTGGTGCCCGCGGGCGAGCGGGTATTCCTGCCGCGCTGAGGCGCCTCAGGCCGCCCAGGCGCCCACGAAGAACTGGGCCACCTGGTCTGCCGGGACGCAGAAGAGGCCGTCGTTGCCGGGCTCGGTGCTGCCCCAAGGGCTGCGCACCACCAGCTGGCGCACCCCCTCCACCTCCTCGTAGCCGAGCACCGCGTCGGCGTGTCCCTTCTCCAGCCCGCGCGGCAGCGGCTCGCCGGACGGCGTCCCGATGTTGACGATCTGCCCGGCCTCCAGGGCCACCTTCAGCCGGCCATACGCCTGCGCCGGGTCGTCCGTGCGCTCAATCCAGCGGAAGGTGCTGGGGCGCCCGGTCAGCTCCGTCATCACCTGCCCGGGAAAGCCCCCCTTGCCAATGGCCTGGTC
>VGRA01000783.1 GCA_016875515.1 Deltaproteobacteria bacterium
CGCCACCGAGAGCACCACCTCGTCGCTGGCCGTGAGCCCGTTGGCCGTGACCGTCACGGAGAGCGTGACGTCCGTGGGCGCCTTCACGTCCGGCGTGGTGAACGTCACCGAGGCAGACTGCGCCCCCGCCAGCACCACGGCGGGCCCGGCCACCTGCACCCACTGCAGCTGCACGCCGTCCCCGTCCGGGTCTCCGGCCACGGCGGCGAGCGTCACCTGTGCGCGCCCCGGCACCGCGCGGTCCGTCCCCGCCGAGACCGAGGGAGGACGGTCCGCAGACACGGTCAGCACCACCTCGTCCGTTGCCGAGAGCCCACCTGCCGTGGCCGTGACGGAGAAGCGCAGGGCCGTGTCCACCTTGACGTCCGGCGCCGTGAAGGACGCGGCCAGCGTGTCCGCGTTCGCGAGCGTGACCGCGGGCCCGTCCACCTGGGCCCACTGGTACGACAGCGCGTCCCCGTCCGGATCGCTCCCGGAGGCGCCCAGCAGCGCCACGGCGCGCCCGGCGACGGTCCTGTCCGCGCCCGCGGAAACGGTGGGGGCGCGGTCCACGTTGCGCACCGTGACGGCGACCGGGGCGGTGGCTGCGCCCAGGCCGTCCTGCACCTCCAGCACGAAGCCGTAGGCCGTGTCCGCCGCCACCTCCACCACCGCGAAGGAGGCCTGCGGGGTGTCGGCCCCCGTCAGCGTCACCGGCGGGCCGGACACCTGCGTCCACCGGTACGTGAGCACGTCGTTGTCCGCGTCCGAGGAGCCGCTGCCGTCCAGGGTCACCAAGGCAACCGCGCGCTCGTCCACCCAGGCCGGGGCGCTGGCCACCGCCACCGGGGCGCGGTTGGAGCTGTCCAGCACGCCCACCTGCACCGTCGCTGGCACCGAGGCGAGCTGCCCGTCCCGCACCACCAGCTGGAACGTGACGACCTGGTCCCCGGTCACGTCCACCGTGAAGGTGGGCTGGGCCGTGTCCGCGGAGAAGAGCGTCACCGGTGGCCCCCCCACCTGCGTCCACGCGTAGGACAGCGCGGCGCCTTCCGGGTCGCTGCTCGCCCGCCCGTCCAGCTCGATGACGTTGAGCCGCGCCCGCCCGGACGCATCCGTCACGGACTCCGGGGCGCTCTGCGGGCCGCCGGGGCGTGCCACGGGCCGCCCGTTGCACACGTCCCCGCCCGCCTCGTCCAGGAAGGACGGGAACGGCGTGTTGAGCAGCCCGCCCACCTGCACGTCGTCCACCTCCAGCCCCCACGCCCCCACCGCCTCGTCCGTCCCCACGCGGAAGCGCAGCCGGACGGTCTTTCCCGCGAAGCGGGTCCCCAGGTTGACGGAGAAGGGCTGGGAGGCCGGCCAGCTGCCGTTGATGAAGGTCATGGCGGCCCGGCCCGAGAGGGGGTTCACCGCGCTGGCAGCCAGCGTGCCCGCGTAGCCGAGCGCCGGGCCGGACACCCCGAGCTCCGTGGCGTCCACCCACGTCACCCCGTCCTCGGAGAACTCCAGCACCGCGCCGTCGCAGCGGACGCCGGTGTAGCCCGCCTCGAAGGACCACCGCGCCTTCCAGGCCAGGGTGAAGTCCCCTCCCCCTACCAGGAGCGGCGGGCTGACCAGCATCCGCTCGCCCGCGGAGGCGGCATCCCCGACGTAGGCCACGCGCCCGCCGCCGGGGGACTGCAAGGCCGCACAAGCCGCCGGGGCCGCACCCTCGCAGTCCCAGGCAAGCCCCGGCACCTCGAAGCCGTCCGCGGCGCTGCTGCCGTCCACCACGTCCACGGCGAGCGGCGGGTCCACCGCCACGGCGCGCTGGCCCACCGGGAGCGAGGGCTCGTCGAACGTGATGGCCAGCCCGGCGCGCGCGGGCATGG
>VGRA01000784.1 GCA_016875515.1 Deltaproteobacteria bacterium
CACGGCCTGCTCCGGGGACAGCTGAAAGGCACTTCGGGGGAACAGCTCCGCGCGGGCCACGAGCTCCCCCGGGGCGAGGTGCCCGGTGGCGGCCACCAGCGCGCCGCTGCGGTCCATCACCAACGCGAGCTGGGCACGGAACACGTCAATGCCGTGGATCTCCTGCCGGAACTGCGCCACGTGTGCGCCTGCCGGCGCCCCTGAGAGCGGCTGGAGCCGGGCGCGCTCCACGTCTACGGGGCGCAGCCGGTACAGCGGCGCGAGCGCGGCGAGGTGGGCTCGAGCCGTAGCATCTGGGGAGACGCCGTGCGCCGCAGCCCACGCCCGCGTGGTCCACACCACCGTGGGCAGGCCAAGGCGAGGCTCCTCGTGGGCCACCCGCACACCGATTTCTTGCAGCTGTGGCGTGGAGAGCCGGAGGGGCTGTCGCGCGCGGTTCGTCAGGAATGCGTTGAAGCGGGAGTCCCTCCCGGGAGTTGCCGCAGCGGTGGAGCACGCCACGACGAGCGCCAGCAGGAGGATGCGAAGCGAGTACACGGGCACAGTTCGTAACACGCCCGTGGGGCAGGCCGCCGGGGATGACGCAGGAGGGAAGGTGTGTTACCCACGCGGTTGCCGGAGTGGCCCGGGTGAACGCCGGTCGCTGCAGGATGGGGCGACGGGAGGAAAGTCCGAGCTCCGCAGGGCAGGGTGCTGGTTAACGGCCAGTCGGAGTAATCCGCAGGACAGTGCCACAGAAAACAAACCGCCTCGCGAGGGGTAAGGGTGAAACGGTGCGGTAAGAGCGCACCGCGTCCTGGGTGACCAGGATGGCACGGCAAACCCCACCTGGAGCAAGAGCCAATAGGGAGGTCTCTCCGCGAGGGGAGAAGGGCTGCCCGCCCCACGCCTCCGGGTTGCTCGCTGACGAGTACCTGGGCAACCAGGTGCCTAGACGAATGTTCACCGCCCGGGGGAGAAATCCTCCGGGGACAGAACTCGGCTTACAGGGCCACTCCGGTTTTTTCGTTCTGAAAGCACGGGCTTGCGGCGCGGATTGGCCGCGGTGCTGACCAATGGCTGTCCAAACCGGTCGCCACAAGCGGGAACGCGCCTTGGCCTGCGCGTAGGTCTTCTACGACCGGCACGTATCGGGCGCGGGTCCTTGACCACGACCGAGTGGTGCCCCACGAGGAGGAGCCGCCGAAGAGGACAGAGGCCTCCGCCAACAGCCAACGCGGACCGCCCCGTCCACGAGGGACGCCCCGTCCGCATCACCCGCAAGTTCCACCGCTCGGACCAAGAGGTCCAGGCCTCCCCCTCAGACCGCGGTCACGCGCTCGCATCACTGGCCCACCCCCCGCGCTCCGCGGCTGTGGACCTCGCCGTCTCACACCTCAAACGATCGCGCCCGTCATGATCGATTTGCCACGCCATCCGGAGACCGTCTCGACTCTGGTCCCCTCGCCACGAACCTCGGAGCCCCTGACCGGATGCCTACGCGGACGTGACACAGGTCGCACCCACGGAGGGGGTCCCGGGCGCAATCTGAGTTGGGCGCGCGAGCTGCTCCCCAGGACAAGCAGCCGCCCGTGATTCGGGCGGTCTGAAATCGGGACTTCGTTGCCGTTCGTCCCCCCCTGCTCAGCTTGGCGAAATCGGGATGGTGAAGGCCACCGACGGTGCCTTCAACGTGTTGGGGTTGGCGCGGTACTGGCCGCCGTCCGCTCCCCGGTGCCGTCCCCCCCCCGGGATCAAACGCCCCCGGGCTTGTGGACCAGGCCGACCGTCGGCTGACCGGGGCGAAGTCCCGGGTAAGGAGCCGGACCGCCCTGCAGGGCGTTGGACACTCCGGTGAGCATCACCA
>VGRA01000785.1 GCA_016875515.1 Deltaproteobacteria bacterium
GAAGTCCTTGGGCCCGTGGCCAAGGTGCGGTACTCACGGCCGCACCCCGGAGGGCAGCACCGCCATGACGCCGAACGCCGACTTCAAGGTCTTCGCCGGTAACTCGAACCCCGCGCTCGCGCGCCGCATCTGCGAGTACCTCGGGCGGCCCCTGGGAACGGCCCAGCTGGGGCGGTTCTCGGACGGTGAGATCCAGGTGGAGATTGGCGAGAACGTCCGCGGCCACGACACGTTCATCATCCAGTCCACCTGCCCCCCGGTGGACGAGAACCTGATGGAGCTGCTCATCATGTGCGACGCGCTCAAGCGCGCGTCCGCGGCCTCCATCACCGCGGTGCTCCCCTACTACGGCTATGCGCGGCAGGACCGGAAGGTTGCCCCCCGCACCCCCATCACCGCCAAGCTGGTGGCGGAGCTGATGCAGGTGGCGGGCATCACGCGCATGGTGTCCATGGACCTGCACGTCTCGCAGATCCAGGGCTTCTTCAACGTGCCGTCCGACCACCTGTACGCCGCGCCGGTCTTCCTGGAGGACCTGAAGCGCCGCTTCCCGGACACGTCCGAGCTGGTTCTGGTCTCCCCGGACGCGGGCGGCGTGGAGCGGGCACGCGCCTACAGCAAGCGGCTGGGGGCGCCGCTGGCCATCGTGGACAAGCGGCGGCGGCGGGCCAACGAGTCCGAGGTCATGAACCTCATTGGCGACGTGAAGGGCAAGGACGCCGTGCTGGTGGACGACATGGTGGACACCGCCGGCACCCTCACGCAGGCGGCCGCGGCGCTGAAGGCGCAGGGGGTCCGCCGCGTCATGGCCTACGCGGTGCACCCGGTGCTGTCCGGGCCGGCCCTGGAGCGGATTGCGAAGTCGGAGCTGGAGGAGATCGTCTTCACGGACTCCATCCCGCTCTCCCCGGCGGCGCAGGCGTGCGGAAAGCTGCGGGTGCTGGGCACCGAGCAGCTGTTCGGCGAGGCCATCCGGCGCATCTACTCCGGGGACAGCCTGAGCTCGCTGTTCGTCTGAGGCAGCGCGGGCGGTGACTTGACGGGGCCCGTGCAAGCGGGCAGAAGGCGCGGCGGTCGGTTCACGGTGCACCGTGTTCGGGGCCCGCCATGGGGGCGGGATGCCGGCGCAACGCACCCCACATGCAGCACGAAAGAGCACCACCATGTCGATTGATCGCAGCAGCCTCGAGGCGAAGGTTCGTGAGGGTTCCGGCAAGGGCGCGGCGCGCCGCCTGCGGAGCACGGGGATGGTCCCGGCCGTCGTCTACGGCAAGCACCTGGAGAAGCCGTCCCACGTGGCGGTGGACCCGGTGGCGGTGAAGAAGGCCATTGCCACCCCGCACAAGTTCAACACCCTCATCACGCTGAAGGTGGCGGGCCAGGCGGACAAGACGGTCCTGCTGAAGGACTACCAGAACGACCCGGTGTCCCGCGCCGTCCTGCACGTGGACTTCGTCGAGGTGCGCGAGAACGAGCCGGTGAAGGTGAACGTGCCGGTGGTGCTGACGGGCAAGGCGGAGGGCACGGTGGAGGGCGGCATCCTGAGCCAGGTGCGCCGCGAGCTCGAGGTGTGGGCGCTGCCTGCGGCCATCCCGGAGAAGATCGAGGTGGACGTGACGCCGCTGAAGATTGCCCAGGCGCTCCACATCAACGACGTGAAGCTGCCCTCTGGCATCACGGTGAAGACGCACGTGAACTACACCATCGCGGTGGTGTCCGCGCCGGAGAAGGAGGAGGCGGCGCCCGTGGCGGCGGCTGCGGCGGTCCCTGCGGCCGGTGCGGCAGCCCCTGTGGCGGCGGCCGGTGCGGCAGCCGGTGGCGACAAGGCGGCGGCGGGTGCGAA
>VGRA01000786.1 GCA_016875515.1 Deltaproteobacteria bacterium
GGCCCCTGAGGACATCCGGACGGTCAAGCAGGCCGCCGACGCCGCGCGCGCCCTGGCCGACGCGCGGGAGCTGGCAGTGGACGTGGAGGCGGACGCCATGCACGCCTTCCGCGCCCGCCTGTGCTTCGTCCAGGTGGGTACCGACCGGGACATCTTCCTCTTCGACACCCTCTGCCCCGGGGTGGAGGCCACCTCGCTGAAGGCCCTGCTGGAGGACCCCACCCGGACCAAGTACTTCCACGCCGCCGGCGGGGACCTGCAGTACCTGGCCGAGGCGGGGGTGCGGGTGGCCGGCCTGTTTGACACCCACCGGGCGGCCACGCTGCTCGGCTGGCAGAAGGTGGGGCTGGCGGACCTCGTCCGGGAGCGGCTGGGGGTGGAGCTCAAGAAGGAGCACCAGCAGTCGGACTTCTCGCTCCGGCCGCTTCCGCCCTCCATGCGGGAGTACATCTCGGACGACGTCCGGTACCTCTGTGAGATTGGCCGGCAGGCGCGCCGGGCGTGCGCCGAGGCGAACATCCTGGAGGAGCTGCAGCTGGACTGCGACCGGATGTGCGCGGAGGCCGCCGCCCGCCCGGAGGTGGGAGCGGACTACAGGCCGAAAATCCCCCGCGAGGGGCTGGACGCCAAGCAGGTGAAGCTGGCGCACGCCATTGTCCAGGCGCTGCACCGGAGGCGGCTGGCCTGGGCGGAGGCGGCCAACGTCCCCATGGGGCGCATGCTCTCCAACGCCGCGCTGGTGGAGCTCGGGACGCGGGTGCCCTCGGACGAGAAGGCGCTGTCGCGGGTGCCCAACGTGCGCAGCCCCTTCGTGCGGAGCCACGGGGCGGAGACGCTGGCCACCCTCCGAGAACTGCTGGAGCAGCACCGGGCCGGCACGCTCCCGGACCTGGACGCGGGGGACAAGGGGCCGCGGGACCCGAAGAAGAAGAAGCGCGAGGAGGCGCTGAAGGCCTTCCGCGCGGAGAAGGCCGCGGCGCGCAAGGTGACCCAGTCGGTCGTGCTGACCAACCCGCTGGTGGAGGCCCTGGCCCGGGACGTCCCCGCGGACGAGGCGGCGCTGTCGGCAGTGCCCTGGTTCGGCGAGAAGCGGCTTCGGCTCTACGGCAAGGAGTTGCTGCTGCTGCTGCGGTCCATCTGAAGCGGCGAAGCCCGCCCGGGATGACTCCCGGACGGGCCCCTGGGTTGCCGCGCTGCGGCAGCGGTTACCTCAGGACGTCGTACGTCTTGAAGGACGAGCCGTTGGTGGGTCGGTCAGCTCCACATCCTCCAGGCGGGTGCAGTCGCGGGAGTAGACGCCCAGCCGCAGTTCCCAGCAGGCACGCTGATTCGGAGGGAAGCGGCTGAGGCTCTGCGGCAAGGAGTTGCTGCAGCTCGCGCAGCGCCTTGGCCTGCTCGAATACTCTTGCACGGCATCTGAACCGACACAGGGTGGGTGAATTGGAAACGCCTCTACACGCTCCGCTGGAGGCAGAGCGTGCAAGGGCGCGTCAAATGGATGACGTCCTCCGTCTGGTGAAGTCCCAGCTGGAGGCCCCGGTAGTGCTGCCTGACTACTACGACGCGCCTCCCTTCCATTTCCACGCCCAAGCCGAGTGGCGGGCGTCCTTCGCGGGGTGAGCCATGCCCGACGCGCTCATCCACATCGAGTTCAGAAAGGGGCGAGCAACGCTTCTGCTGCCCCTCACCTCGGCCAAGGCGGAGGAACTCACGCAGGCCCCCCTCCCTTCTGGCGTGTACAGCTACACCATCGAACGCCCCGGTCGCGCACCCTTCCGGCGCGCCCGCCGAGGGCAGGTGCCCAGGCATCTCCGGACTCAACTCCAGTACACG
>VGRA01000787.1 GCA_016875515.1 Deltaproteobacteria bacterium
CCAGCGCCTGCAGGATGCCGCGCAGGTCCCGGATGGAGATCTCCTCCTCCACCAGCCGCTGCAGGATGTCCGTGAGCTTGAGGACAGTCACCACCTTGGGGACCACCTCCTTGACCACCGCCGGGAAGGCCTTCTCCAGCTGGTCCAGCATGGACTGCGTCTCCTGCACGCCCACGAACTCGCGGGCCTGCCGGCGCAGCACCGCGGCCAGGTGGAGGATCATGTACCCGGGGACGTCCCACGTGGTGAGCCCCGCCGCCTCCAGCATCTCCTTGTGCTGCTCGGGCACCCACGCCGCGGGCTGGCGGGTGGCGGGGTTGACCGCCTCCATGCCCTGCACGTTCATAAGCTTCAGCCGGTCCACGGTGTCGTTGACCAGGACGTGGCCCAGCGTGGCCTGCCCGGTCACCATGGGCACCTCGTTGATCTGCACCTGGTAGGACCCCGGCGGCAACGCCGGGTTGGCCCTCGCCCGCACGCCGGGGAAGCGCACTCCCAGCTCCACGAACAGCCCGTCCCGCATGAACGGCACCAGCTCGAAGAGGAACTTCCCGCCGTCCTGGCGGCTGTCCACGAACGGCACGAGCGCTTCCGAGACCTCCAGCACGATGGGCGTCACCATGGGGATGAACAGCTCGCTGTCCGGGTTGACCGGCTCCTTGGGGCCGGGCTCCGCCGCCTGGGGCACCGCCCCCTCCTCCCCCGGCACCATCCCGCCGCCCTCCTCCGCCAGCAGCGCCGCCCGCTCCCGGCGCAGCATCACGAAGGCGCCGGCGCCGGCCGCCGAGGCCAGCACCGCGAACGGGATGCCCGGCAGCCCCGGCACAACCGCCAGCAGCAGCAGCATCCCCGCCGCAATGGCAATGGCCTTGGGGTACGCAGTCAGCTGCGTCCCCATGTCCTTGCCCAGGTGGGCCCCCTCCTCCTCGCCCCCCACGCGCGTGACGATGATGCCTGCGCAGGTGGAGATGAGGATGGCCGGGATCATCCCCACCAGCCCGTCGCCAATGGTGAGCAGCGTGTACTTCTTGGCCGCGTCCGCCACGCCCATCCCGCGCTGCATCACGCCGATGATGAGGCCACCGACAATGTTGATGACCGTAATGATGATGCCGGCAATGGCATCCCCCTTCACGAACTTCATGGCGCCGTCCATGGCGCCGAACAGGGTGCTCTCGCGCTCGAGGTCCCTGCGCTTCCGCTTGCCCTCCTCCGTGTCGATGGAGCCGGAGCGCAGGTCCGCGTCAATGGACATCTGCTTGCCGGGCATGGCGTCCAGGGTGAAGCGCGCTGCCACCTCCGCCACGCGCTCCGAGCCCTTGGAGATGACGATGAAGTTCACGATCACCAGGATGAGGAAGATGACCGCGCCCACCACGTAGTTGCCCCGCACCACGAAGTTGCCGAACGCGGTCACCACCTCGCCGGGGTCCCCCGTCAGGAGGATGAGCCGGGTGGTGCTCACCGTCAGCGACAGGCGGAACAGCGTGGTGATGAGCAGCAGCGTGGGAAACGAGGACAGCTTCAGCGCGTGCGGGACGTACAGGCTGATGAGCAGCAAGATGACCGACAGGCTGATGTTGAACGTGAGCAGCACGTCCAGCAGCACCGTGGGCAGCGGGACGATCATCATCCCGATGATCGCCACCACGATCACCGCGAGGACGACGTCCGAGTACTTCGAGATGAACGAGTTGGCGCCCTGTTCCATCAGGCCCGCGAGCCTAGCCCCCCTTGGAGGCCGCCGCTACGACCGGGTGGCGCGCGCGCGCAGGGCCCGGCGTGCCTCTTGCAGCAGCCGCTTGCCCCGCTGCACGAACGGGT
>VGRA01000788.1 GCA_016875515.1 Deltaproteobacteria bacterium
CCAGCACTACGTGAAGGACGGCCTCATCCCCAACCTCTTCCCCGAGGGGGGAAACGGGGGGCTGTACCACACCGCGGACGCCACGCTCTGGTACTTCCACGCGCTGGGACGCTACCTGGCTGCCACCGGAGACACCGGACTGCTGCGGGACGTGTACCCCACGCTGGAGGAGATCCTCCGCCGCCACCTGCACGGCACGCGGTTCGGGATCCACGCAGACCCGCGGGACGGGCTGCTCCGGCAGGGGAACGAGACGTGGCCGCTCACGTGGATGGACGCGCGCGTGGACGGCTGGGTGGTGACCCCGCGGCGCGGCAAGGCGGTGGAGATCAACGCGCTGTGGTTCAACGCGCTCTGCTGGGCCGAGCGGTGGGCCGGACAGCTCGGGAAGGAGGGCGCGCACTGGCACCACGCCGCCGAGCGCGCACGGGAAGGCTTCAACGCCCGTTTCTGGAACGAGGACGCCGGCCACCTCTTCGACGTGGTGGACGCGGAGGGCGGCGGGGACGATCCCGCGCTGCGCCCCAACCAGCTGTTCGCCCTGTCGCTGGATCACCCGGTGCTGGCCCCGGCGCGTTGGGACGCGGTGCTGGACGCAGTGACGCGCCACCTGCTCACCCCCGTGGGCCTGCGCACGCTGGCCCCGGGCCACCCCGCCTACCGCGCCACCTATGACGGGGATCTCCGCGCGCGGGACGCCGCCTACCACCAGGGCACGGCGTGGCCGTGGCTGCTCGGGCACTACGTGGACGCCGCGCTCCGGGCGGGGCGGCCGCGCGGCGAGCTCTCCGCGCTGGTGGTCCGGATGGCCGGGGAGCTGGACACCGCGTGCGTGGGTTCGCTCGGGGAGATCTTCGACGCCTCCCCGCCCTGGCGGCCACGGGGATGCTTCGCGCAGGCGTGGAGCGTCGCCGAGGTGCTGCGCCACTGGGCGCGGCTGGGTGACAACCCCGCGGCGCCTCCGGTATAGGCGTCCGCATGGTCCACGCCGCGTCCCGTTCCGCGCAGGTCATCGCCTTCCCTGCCCACGCCTCCGTTGCCGCCGCGCGCAGCGCACCCGCCCCGGCCACAGCCCTCCCCTGGCTGGACCTGGTGCTCACCGATCCGGGCCTGAGGGCGTGGCGGATCGAAGACAACGCGTTCCGGCTGGAGGGGCGCAGCGCCGCGGACGGGACGCTCGCCTCGTTCGCGGAGGTGGTGGTGGAGGGCCACACCGTCCGGTGCGCGCTCGGTCAGGACGAGGGGGCGGTGGAGACGTGCCAGCGGCTCGCCCTCGCGCTGCCCCGCGGCTACCGCGCGTCGCTGCACCCGGAGCTTCCCCTGGGAAGCTGCACCTTCGTGCTGCACCGGCACGACGAGTCTCGGCGCGCCTCTGCCGCAGCCTGAGCGTCCTCCCATGGCACACCGCGCTCCCGCCTTCTGGCTCATCAAGAGCGAGCCCCACGTCTACCCGTGGTCCCAACTGCAGAAGGACCGGAAGACCGCGTGGACCGGTGTGCGGAACTTCGAGGCACGCAACAACCTGCGCGCCATGCAGCCGGGGGACCTGGCGCTGTACTACCACTCGGGTGATGGCAAGGCGCTGGTGGGCGTGGCGCGGATCTGCAGCCATCCCCGCCCGGACGACACGGCCGCACCCGGCGAGGACTGGGTGTGCGTGGACGTGGAGCCATGCACCGCGCTGGCGGCCCCGGTGACGCTCGCGGACGTGAAGGCGGCAGCGGAGTTCAAGGAGTTCCCGCTCGTGACGCGCTCCCGGCTGTCGGTGACCCCCGTCTCGCGCACCCACTTCAACGCGGTCCTCAAGCGGGGGCGTACGAAGCT
>VGRA01000789.1 GCA_016875515.1 Deltaproteobacteria bacterium
GACTGCGGTTGACCCCCCTCAGGAAAGCCCCACACGCCATGCGCCTGCTCTCGTTCGCCGTCCTCGCCCTCGCCGCCGCCTGCGCCAGCGCGCCGCCGCCCAAGCCCCCGCCCCCCGTGCCGGAGCTGGGGCCGGTGGAGCTGTCCAGCTCGCAGGGGCTCACGGACTTCAAGCTGTCGCTGCAGACGTCGCTCAAGCCCGCGGAGGCGGCGCACCTGCTGGGTGCGCGGGTGGAAATGGTGGTGGACGGCAACGTGGTGAAGGCCACGGACGTGGCGCTGGACAAGGCGCTGCCCGCGGGCGAGGCCACGCCGGTGGAGCTGACCGAGTCCGGCCGGTACGTGAACACCGCCGAGGAGCTGACGGCCTTCAACGCCCAGGGCGGCAGCCTGAAGGCGGCCCTGCGTGGCGAGTTCACCGTGCGCCACGGCGAGGTGACGCAGAAGGTGGAGTTCGCCCGCGCCCGGGACATCCGCGTGCCGCGGCTGCCGAAGGTGAAGGCGAAGGACGCAGAGGGCGGCAAGCACTCGGACGAGGAGGTGCAGGTGGTCCTCTACTTCCAGGTGGAGAACCCCAACCCCTTCCCGCTGCAGGTGTCGAAGCTCTCGTACACCGCCACCATGCTGGGCAAGCAGATGGCGGAGCGCAGCGAGGGGGGCGAGAAGATCGCCGCCTCCAGCACGGACACCTTCGAGGTGCGCTTCCCGTTTGACGCGTCCACCTGGGGCAAGGACGTGAAGGCGAAGATCAAGGCGGGCACGCTGCCGTGGACGCTGAACGGCAAGCTGGAGGGGGAGCTGTTCTCAGTCCCGTTCGAGCTCTCCGGGACGCTGAAGCTGTCCTCGAAGTAGATGCCGGTCTACCGGCTGGGCGAGGACCCGGCGCTGTTCCCACCGGTGAGCAAGGCGGACCGCTCGGGGCTCCTGGCGGTGGGCGGGGACCTCTCCCCGGAGCGGCTGCTCAACGCCTACGCGCGGGGAATTTTCCCCTGGTACTCGGAGGGGCAGCCCATCCTGTGGCACGCACCGTCGCCGCGCTTCGTGCTGGAGCCGGCCCGGGCGCACGTGGGGCGGAGCCTGCGCAAGCAGGTGAGGCGGGGCGTCTTCCAGGTGAAGCTGGACACCGCCTTCCCGGAGGTCATCCGCGCGTGCAGCGAGTCCCCGCGCCCGGGACAGTCCGGGACGTGGATTACGGACGACATGCAGGAGGCCTACGTCCGGCTGCACCACCTGGGCTTCGTGCACTCCGCGGAGGCGTGGCAGGACGGGAAGCTGGTGGGCGGGCTGTACGGCGTCTCCCTGGGCAGCGTCTTCTTCGGCGAGAGCATGTTCTGGCGTGCGCCGGACGCGTCCAAGGTGGCCTTCGCGGTGCTGCTGCAGCAACTGGTGGCGTGGGGCTTCACGCTGATGGATTGCCAGCAGGAGACCAGCCACCTGGCCCGCTTCGGCGCAGAGGCGCGGCCGCGGAAGGACTTCCTGCGGGCGCTGGAAGAGGGGCTGAAGGTGCCCAGCCGCGTGGGGAGGTGGGTGTTGGAGGTGGACCCGTCGGCTTCCTGACGACCAACTCCGCGCCCCCGTCGAGCGGCCAGTGATCAGTACCCGAACACCTCGACCTCGGCGATGTTCAGCGGGTTGTTGTACTGAGCGACCTTTTGCTCGATGCGCACGTACCGGGCCTGGGACGCAGCGGCCTGGTACACGCTCGGCCGCTGAGCTTCACTGGGGACCGAGAGCCACGTGGCCCACGTCACGCCATCCGCCGACACCTTGATGTCAAAGTTGGACGCGCGGGACTGGCAGCAGTCGGAACGGTTCCAGATCTC
>VGRA01000790.1 GCA_016875515.1 Deltaproteobacteria bacterium
TGCTTGCGGCGGCGCTCGCGCAGGGGCCGCTCCCGGAGGCGTAGGCCGCGGGCACCTTCACCACCGAGCCGTGCGCCGGGGGCTGCGTGCCGGGGACGTACGTCATCCCGTTTGCGTGGGCCGGCCCGGCGGTTGGCGTGGACGTGCGCCTCCGCGTCTCCGACGCGTGGGCGCTGCGGCTGGAAGGGGACGTGGAGGCCCGCCGCTACGGGGCCACCGGCTACCTGCTGCTCACGGACGCCTCGGGGATGGAGCACCGGCTGGGGGAGCGCACGCGCGAGAACCTGCGCGCCGGCGGGGCCGCCTCGGTCACGTGGCGCCCGTCCGCGGCCCGGGAGGTGTCCGCCCGGTACGACGTGCTGGTGAAGCGCTCAAACGTGGACTCGCGGCTGGCCAGCCCCGCGAGGGCGTGCGCCGCCGGCACGCCGGACTGCCACGCGTGGGACGCGACGGACGCGAACTTCGTGCGCCACGTCGTCTCGCTGTCCGCGCACCTGGCGTGGTGAGCGGTGTTCGTGCTGGGTGTTCCTGAAGCTCCCGTGGCGTGTTGTTGCCGTTATTGACAGCTGGTCACCCGGCTGATTTGACCCGAGCGGCTTCCCCAGATGCCCGGGAGCCGCAGGGAGGGTCATCAGCGTGAATCGTCTTGTTCGGAGCGCGGCCGCGTGCCTCGTCGTGGCGTGGAGCGGGGCGGCCTTCGCCCAGGGGCTGGGCGTGGTACAGGGGACCCTCACAGACTCCAGCACGGGCAAGCCCGTGGCGGACGTGGTGGTGACGGCGACGTCGCCGGCCATGCAGGGTGAAGAGCTGGTCGTGACGGACGGCAGCGGCAACTACTACCTGCCGCAGCTGCCCCCGGGTACGTACACGCTGCGGTTCGAGAAGGAGTCCTTCAAGCCGTTCTCGCGTGCGGACATCGCGGTGCGGGCGGACCGCACGCTGCGCGTCAACGTGGAGCTGCTGCCCGAGGCGCTGAAGGCGGAGGAGGTGGTCATCGTCTCCAAGGCGCCCACCATCGACGTGGGCACCGCCTCCACGGGGCAAAGCATCTCCGCGGACTTCGTGAAGAACATTGCCGTGAGCCGGCCCACGGGCGTGGGCGGCCAGCAGCGCTCGTTCGAGTCGCTCGCGGTGGTGGCGCCGCAGGCTCAGCCGGACACCTACGGCGTGTCCATCAACGGCACCACCTCCCCGGAGAACGGGTACATCATTGACGGCCTGTCCGTGGCGGACCCGGCGTTCGGCACCAACGGGACGGAGCTGACGGCGGAGTTCGTGCAGGAGGTGAACGTGGTCACCGGCGGCTACATGCCGGAGTACGGCCGGTCCACCGGTGGCGTGCTGAGCGCCATCACCAAGACCGGCTCCAACGAGTTCAAGGGCAGCTTCTGGACCACCTGGACGCCGGGCGGGCTGCAGGCCACCCCGCGCGAGGTGAAGCGGGACGGGTCGGCCATCTCGTCCGCCACGAAGATCGTCGACATCGGTGACTTCGGCGCCGACATCGGCGGGCCCATCCTCAAGGACAAGCTGTGGTTCTACGCGGGCGTGGCGCCGTCCTTCAGCCGCTACCGCCAGACGGTGAACTACAACCGCCTGAAGCTGGGGGCGGACGGGCTGCCGTCCACGGACTCCGCGGGGCTGACGCAGGTGGAGGCCATCCCTGGCTCCGAGTCCATCAATGACTCGGAGACGCGCACCCTGCAGTTCCTCGCCAAGCTGACCTGGGCCGTCACCAGCAACCACACCCTGACCGCGCAGGTGAGCGGCACGCCCACGTGGAGCATCCGGCAGGGCAGCATCGCCGCGGCCACCCGCAACG
>VGRA01000791.1 GCA_016875515.1 Deltaproteobacteria bacterium
TGCCTGCGGCCTTCTCCGCGGCAACGACAACGACGCGGACGCGCCGGATGCCGGCCGCCCCGCGGTGGACGGTGGCGCCGCAGGGAACGACGCAGGGCCCAAATCTCCTCCGCGAGAGCCCGTGCTCGACGTGGCCTACGACGAGGGCGCCCCCGCGGACCCGCAACGCGCGCTGGACCTCTACCCGCCGGCGTCGGGCACGGGCGCCCCGGTGGTGGTCTGGGTCCACGGCGGCGCCTGGACCACCGGGGACAAGCGCAACCAGCTTTCGGACAAGGTGGCCCTCTTCAACGGCGAGGGGTACCTCTTCGTCAGCGTCAACTACCGGCTGTCCCCCACTCCCACCGCCAGCCCGGCAGCCGGACGGGTGATGCATCCGGTGCACGCGCAGGACGTCGCCCGCGCGGTGGCCTGGGTGAAGGCGCACGCCGCGGAGTACGGCGGTGACGGAAGCCGCCTGGCGCTGCTCGGCCACTCGGCGGGCGCGCACCTCGTGTCGCTGGTGGCCACCTCGCCCGGGTTCCTCGGGGCCCACGGCCTCGGCCCCTCCGCCGTCCGCTGCACCGCTTCCCTGGACACCGAGGGCTACGACATCCCGGCCGTCATGGCGGACGCCTCCGGCACCCAGCGAGCCCTCTACGAGAACGCCTTCGGCACGGACCCGGCCACCTGGACCGCGGCCTCCCCCATCACCCACGCCAAGCCAGGCGCAGCCATTGGGGAATTCCTCATCGCCCGCCGGGGGAACGTCGGCCGCCGGGCCGCCGCCAACGCCTTCCGGGACGCGCTCACCGGGGCGGGCGTGGCCGTGCAGGTGGTGGACGTCTCCGGGTACGACCACGAGGGGGTCAACGACGCCGTCGGCAAGCCCGGAGAGTCGGTTCTCACCCCCGCCCTCCGGGACTTCTTCGGCAACTGCCTCCCGTGAGTGCGCGTTGACGTCCCGCCCCGCCGCGGCCACGCTCTCCCGCATGAACGGACTGCCGCTGCACAGCCTCCGCGTCCTCTACCTCGCTGGCGCCGTGGGCGTGCTGCTCGTGACCGGCGTGATGTTCGCCGTGCGCGAGCGGCCCGAAGTCCCCTCCACCCTCGCCCCCGCCCTCGGGTACGCGGCGGGCGGGCTGCTGCTCGCGTCCATTGCCGCCGTGCAGGTGCTCCGCGGCCGGGCGCTCGCCGCGCTGCAGGCAGACACGGTGCACCGCGCCGCCGTCCCCCTCATCATGGTGCCGCTCGCGCTGCTGGAGACCCCGGCGCTGCTCGCCGCGGTGGCCCTGTTCCTGGGCGGCCCCACGTGGTTGCTCGCCCTCCCGGCGCTCGCCGCGGCCGCGCTGGTGTGGGCCACGCCCAGCAACGGCAGCCTCCTGAACGCGTTGAACGCCTGACATGGCCGAGCACGACCCCTACGCCAAGGACCTCGCCCGCTGGATGCCGCGCCTCATCGCCGCCTGGCGGAAGGCGCGTAACACGGGGCGTGCCGCCCCGGGCCCCGCGGACCGGCTGACGCCCCAGGAGGTGAAGGAGGTGGCCTCGGGCGTGCGCCAGCTGTCGCTCGGCCTCACCCGCGACCGCGAGTTGGCCGGCGCCAAGTACATGGACGACCCGAAGCTGCTGGGCGCCTACCTGCTCTTCTACTGGCCGGTCTCCTACGCGCAGGGCCGCCAGCTGCTGGGCGAGCTGCCGCAGCGGCCGCGCACGGTGCTGGACCTGGGCAGCGGACCTGCGCCGCTCGCCTTCGCTGCGCAGGACGCCGGGGCCGCCGAGGTGACGGCCGCGGACCGCAGCCGCCCCGCGCTGGAGCTGGCCCGCGCGCTGGCGGCG
>VGRA01000792.1 GCA_016875515.1 Deltaproteobacteria bacterium
TCCGGCAGGTCCCCCACCCGGCCTCCCGGGCAGCCGCACACCAGCAGGGCACAGGCGGCCGCTGCGACGACGCTCGTCTTTGACATGCAGGGGCTCATACTACGGTGGGAGGTTTTTCGACCAGCGGGGCGGAGCACGCTGGGTTCATCCACTGGACTCGCCCCGGGGACTGTGGAACCGTCTTGCGACGAACCGTGGAGGGGGAACCGGATGCGCAAGCTCTTGTGGGTGCTGCCGTTGCTGTCGTTGATGGGTGCGGACTGTGGGTCGGCGGGGACGTGCTCGCTGTCCATGGGGCCGGACGCGGGGGTGACGGTCCTGTCCTGCTCGGACGGCTCGTCCGCGGTGGTGGCCCCGGAGGCGGCGGGCGCCAATTGCCCGCACGGCGGGCAGAAGCTGGAGATCACCGGCGGCGGGAAGACGAACGCCACCTACGCGTGCAACGGGGCGCCCGGCGAGTCGGCGAAGCTGACGGTGACGGACGAGCCTGCGGGGGCCAACTGCCCGGCGGGCGGCAAGCGGATTGACTCGCAGGTGGGCAACGGCGCGGTCACCACCAGCTACGTCTGCAACGGGCAGGGCGTGGTGGCGGTGGCGGAGGCGGCCGGGGCCAACTGCGCGGCGGGCGGCGTGAAGGTCTCCGCGCCCGGTGGCAGCACCTACTACGTCTGCAACGGCACCAGCGGGACCAACGGAACCAACGGCGCGCCGGGCGCGGACGGCCAGTCGGTCACGGTGACGACCGAGCAGCCCGGGGCCAACTGCCCGGCCGGCGGGGTGAAGATCACCGACGGGGTCAACACCCAGTACGTCTGCAGCGGGGTGGACGGCGCGAGCGGCGCGAACGGGTCCAACGGCCAGGGGGCCACGGTGTCCAGCGAGCCGCCGGGCGCGAACTGCCCGGCCGGGGGCGTGGCGGTGACGGCAGACGGCGCCACCACCTACGTCTGCAACGGCACCAACGGCCAGTCGGTGACGGTGACGCTGGAGGCGCCGGGCGCAAACTGCCCGGCAGGCGGGGTGAAGGTCTCCGGCGGCGGCACCACCCAGTACGCCTGCAACGGCACGGGCGGCAGCGGCGGCGGGGTGGGCAACGCGCTGGGCATCCACGCGGGGCCAGACCAGGTGGTGTCGGTGGGCACCACGGTGACGCTGGCGGGCAACGCCGGGCCCACTGTGATCGGCGTGCAGTGGCAACAGGTCTTCGGCCCGCCGGTGGCGCTCAGCAACCCTTCCAAGCTGTCCCCCACCTTCAAGGCGCCGGCCTACTCGGGCCCTGCCGAGAAGACGATGATGTTCGAGTTGCGTGGGTCTGACGGCAACGTGCTGGCGAGCGACCTGGTGGTCATCCGGCTGAACAAGGCCCCCTTCAAGCCCTTCATCGCGGTGTCTCCGAGCGTGGTGCTCGGCAATGACAGCATCAACTGCTTCGTGGCCCAGCAGGACCCGGATCCGGACGGCGAGCCGCTCACCCACACCTTCTCGTGGAAGAAGAACGGTCAGCCCTTCACCGGGGCCCAGTCCTACAAGGAGGCCTCCGTCGTCTCCCACGTGGACACCGCGGCGGGCGACACCTTCGAGTGCGTGGCGGAAGTGTCGGACGGGGCCGTGGTCGTCCCGTCGGATCCCCAGGTGACCCAGGTGGCGGTGCTGGGGGGCTGTTCCGGCCTGACGCCGTACGCCATCAACAGTTACGGCGCGAACAACCCCATCTGCTGCGGGGCCAACCAGCACAACGGCGGCGACAATGCCTGCGCGGACCAGGGCCAGTGCTCGCCGGGCTACCGCAATGGCGGCGCCGGGCTGTGCGAGTACGCC
>VGRA01000793.1 GCA_016875515.1 Deltaproteobacteria bacterium
CCGGGCAGGGACAACAGCCAGCCGAAGGCGGCGTACATCCGGTCGTACGGCCCGTCGTCCGCCGGCGGGGCGGCGAGGTCCTCCCAAGCGTTCCACGCGCGGGCGGGATCCGAGCCCAGCGTGACGAAGCGCGCCACGTCGTGCGAGCCCAGGTAGGGCGTCATCACCGCCCCGGGCGGGTACTGCGACTGGCTCGCGCGGGTCCAGAAGTCGACGTGGGCCATGCCGCGGCCGGGGCCGTCCTGGAGAAAGGCCAGCGCCGCGGCGTAGTACAGCGGGAAGTCGAACTGGCCATCCAGCCCGTGCGGCCCGATGTAGCGGGAGATGATGCCGTAGTTGTCCACGTTGCCGCCCCCCTCGGGGCCGGCGTTGGGATCCCATCCCATGGCGGTCTCGCCCATGAGGAAGAAGTCGGTGCCGGCCGGCTCGAGCCGCTCGCGCAGCCGCACGGCGAGGTTGCGCACCGCCAGGTCCGGCACGTGCTTGACGGCGTCCAGGCGCACGCCGTCGAGATCGTGCCGCTCCACGAAGGCCACCGTGTCCTCGATGAAGCGCGCGCGCGCCTCCGGGTTCAGCCAGTCCACGTCCGGCAGGTACGGGCGGAAGAGGCACTCCAGCCGCTTCGCGGTCCAGTCGCAGCCCGGGGTGCCGCAGGTGCAGCCGGCCTGGAACCAGGCGGGGTGGGCGGTGGTGTAGGGGTGCTGTGCGTGGACGTGGTTGATGACCGCGTCCAGCATCACCCGAACGCCGCGGGCGTGGGCCGCCTCCACGAGCCGGTCCAGGGCCTCGTCCCCGCCCAGCCGGCCGTCCACGCCGGCGGGCTGGATGGGCCAGTATCCGTGGTAGCCGGAGACGAGGTGCACCCCGTCGCCGGCCACCTCGGCCACCGCGGGGTTGGGGGCAAACGGCGTGAGCCACAGCGCCCCCACGCCCAGCTGCCCGAGCGTGCCGTCCTCCAGCGAGGCGCGCACCCCGTCCAGGTCCCCGCCCATCCAGCGGGCGCCCGGCGAGGCGGCGGTGGGGGGGCCGTCGTTGGAGGGATCCCCGTTCCGGTAGCGGTCCGTGACCGCCATGTAGAGCAGCGCGCCGTCCCAGGAGAAGCGCGCGGGCTCGGACCAGAAGGGGAGCCGAAGCGGCTCGGACACCGCGCCCGTCCGTCCCATCACCTCCACGGTGAGGGCGTGCTTTCCGCGGGCCAGCCCGTCCAGGGCCAGCACCAGGCCGTCCTCTTCCACCACGAGCTCGGCGGCGGAGAGCGCCCGCTCGCGCCCCGCGTGGCGGATGCGCGCGGACACGGAGGCGAGCGGCCCGGCCAGCCGCCCGTCGTAGCGGAGCCGGGCGCGCACCCGTCCCGCCGCCTCCGTCACCTCCACGGACGCCACCTCCAGCCGCGGCCGGCGGCAGTCCTCCACGCGCAGCCCGGACACCTCCGCGCGCTCCCACGTGGCGCGCCAGGGGTTGAGCGGATCCAGCCGCCACGGGGAGCGGCCGTCCCCCTCCACCCGGAAGCGGTACGCGTACTCGCCCGGCGGCAGCTGCAGCGCCACCCGGTAGGTGCCGGTGCCGTCGTCCAGCAGCTCGTCCCCCACCGCGGAGTGGCCGTTCCAGTCCCCGGAGGCGAACACCCGCGCGCGCGCCGCCCCGCTGTCCCGGTAGGAGAGCTCCACCGGGCACGCGAGGGGACCGGCGTCCGCGCCCGCGTCTGGCGCGTCCGGCGGCGCCGTGCCTGCACACCCGGCCGCCAGGAGCAGTCCCGCAAGCCACGTCCTCCCGCAGCCCCTCATGCGTCCACCCTCCTGCGCGCGCGCGCACGGAG
>VGRA01000794.1 GCA_016875515.1 Deltaproteobacteria bacterium
CATGCCCGGGGCGGGGTGGACTTCAAGTACGGCTGGCGCTCCTCCGCTCAGTGCTACGCGCCGGCGACGGCCTTCTGGATTGGCCTCTACGGCGTGACCAACTCCTCGTACCGCTGGGTCAACGAGCTGCCGCTGCCGCAGATTCAGGCGCCGGCGCCGGGCGCCCACACCACCGAGAGCGTGCAGTTCCGCTGCTCGGATCCCACCGCCAACCTCGCCCCGGGCGACTGATGCATCAACTTCTTCGTGCGCGAGACGCCGAACACCAACGTGGCGGTGGTGCAGCTCTTCTTCACGGTGAAGCATCCGTCCCGTCTTGACGCCCGTGGACCCCGGGTGGGGGAGGGGCGCCCCGGGGCGCCCCCGCCTCCCCCGGACCGTTGACAGCCCGCGCGCGGCAACGCGACTGTCGGGGGCCATGTTCACGTTGGAATTCCTCGCAGGGCTGCAGGGCTTTGGATCCTTGGAACCGGGGGCGCTCGCGCGGATCGCCGCGGGGCTGGAGACGCGCACGTACGCCCCGGGAGAGTACCTGCTGCGCCGCGGCGAGCCGGGCGATCACATGCACGTCATCCGCGCGGGGCAGGTGCGGGTGCCGCTGCTGGACGCGGCCGGACGCGAGAAGGCGGTCTTCCTGCTGGGCGAGGGGGAGCTGGTGGGGGAGATGGCCCTCCTCACCGGCGAGGCGCGCACGGCGGACGTCCTGGCGGAGGTGGAGACGACGACGCTGGTGCTGCACCGCGCCACGTTGGAGCCGCTGCTCGCCGAACACCCGCCGCTCGCGGCGTTCCTCACGGAGATCCTCGGGAAGCGGCTGCTGGAGCGCGGCGGCATCGAGCGGGTGGGGAAGTACCGGCTGCTCGGCCTGCTGGGCGAGGGGATGACCGGCAAGGTGTACGAGGCGCTGCACCCCGGGCTCCACCGGAGCGTGGCGGTGAAGATGCTGTCCCACGCACTCGTGTACAACGGCTCCTTCCGGGAGCGCTTCCTGCAGGAGGCGCGCACCGTTGCCGGGCTGACGCACCCCAACATCGTGCAGGTGTTCGACACGGAGGCGGCCTACGGGACGTACTTCATCGTCATGGAGAAGCTGGCCGGGCGGGACCTGGCCGCGCTGCTCGCCGCCCGCGGGGCGCTGCCGGCGCACGAGGCCATGGCCATCCTCCGCCAGGTGGGAGCGGCGCTGGCCTTCGCGCACGCGCGGGGCTTCGTTCACCGGGACGTGAAGCCCGCCAACGTCTGGGTGGGGGATGACGGCGGCGTGAAGCTGATGGACTTCGGCCTGTCGCGGCCCATCCCCCGGGACGTCGAGGGGCGGAGCGCGCGCGGGGTGGAGGGAACGCCGCAGTACCTTGCCCCCGAGACGGCCGTGGGGCGCGAGCCGGACGGCCGCGCGGACATCTACGCGCTCGGCGTGATGGCGTTCGAGATGGTGACCGGGCGGCTGCCGTTCCAGGAGGACCGCGTGGCGGATCTCCTCCGGGCCCACGTGCGAACGCCGCCCCCGGACGTGACGGCGCTCGTCCCGGACCTGCCCGCCGGGCTGGGGGCGTTCATCCAGGGAGCGCTCGCCAAGAAGCCGTCCGAGCGGCTCTCGGACTGGGAGCGGATCAACGGCCTGCTCGGGGGGGCGGAGTCAGGGGCAGCCGGGTGGGCCAACGCGGAGGAGTGGCTCCTGCGCGTGCGCTGCCTGCCGTCCGCGTCCGGCCGCGTCCGTGCCGCGCTGGAGGCGTTGGAGGCGGATCTGGGCGCGGCGGAGGGCGTGGACCTTGCCCGCGCGCAGCTGCGGGGCAACTAAGGGGCGGTGGGGCCGGG
>VGRA01000795.1 GCA_016875515.1 Deltaproteobacteria bacterium
ACCGGCCCCATGTCCTCGCCCAGCTTCAGCTTGCGCACGCGGTCCGCCATGGCATCCACGATGGGCTGCACGTCCCCCACCGCCACCACCAGCGAGCTGGCCATGCAGCGCTGCCCCGCGCAGCCGTAGGACGAGGCCACGATGTTGCTGGACGTCAGCTCCAGGTCCGCGTCCGGCACCACGATGACGTGGTTCTTCGCCGAGCCCAGGCACAGCATCCGCTTCCCGGTGGCCGCCCCGCGCGCGTAGAGGATCTTCGCCACCTTTGTGGAGCCCACGAAGCCCACCGCGGCAATGCCCGGGTGGTCGACGATGGCCTCCACCACCTCGCGCTGGCCGTTGACCACCTGGAACAGCCCGTCCGGCAGGCCGGCTTCCTTGAGCAGCGCCGCCAGCTTCATGGCCCCGTAGGGCACAATCTCAGACGGCTTCAGCACGAAGGCGTTGCCCGCCATGAGCGCGTTGGGCGCCATCCACAGCGGCACCATCACCGGGAAGTTGAACGGGACGATGCCGGCCACCACCCCGAGCGGCTCGTGCGTCAGCCGGCAGTTGACCCCTCGGCTCACGTCCAGCTGCCCGCCGTCCGCCATCATGTGCAGCGAGGCGGCGAACTCCACGCACTCGATGCCCTTGTCCACGTCCCCCTTGCCCTCGGCGAACGTCTTGCCGTTCTCGTGGGAGACGAGCCAGGACAGCTCCTCGTTGTCCCGCTCCATCAGCATCTTCAGCTTGAGCATCACCTGCGCCCGCTCGCGCATGGGGGTGCGGCCCCACGCCACCTGCGCCTTCTTCGCCCCCTCCACCGCGGCGTCCACGTCCGCGGCCGACGAGAGCGTCATCTGGCCCATGGGCTTGCCGTGGCGCGGGTTCTCCACCGGCAGCCACTGCCCGGTGCTGCCCTCCTTGAACTCGCCGGAGAGGAAGTTCTTCACCGGGAGGTACTCGGTGAAGGCGTAGCTGCGGGCAGGGAAGGCGGGGAGCAGGGGCATGGGCATTCCTCGGTTCAGGCGGAGGGGGACTTCGTGGCCGGTTGCGCGGCCGGTGAGAGGCGGGTGAACAGCAGGTACGCCGCGGCCGCGAGCCCGAAGCCCACGAACCACGCCGAGTCGTAGACGGCGTCCAGCGCCGTGTGCGGCAGCGTCTCCCCCTGCGCCCGCGCCAGCGCACGGAGGAAGCCCGGCAGGGAAGGGGCCACGCCCACGGCCAACGCGAGCAGCGCCCGCGGGTTGTAGCCGCCCGCGTAGCGGTACGCGCCGTCCGCGCTGAACAGCGCCGCCTCGTCCAGCTGCGTGCGCCGCAGGACGAAGTAGTCCGCAATGAGGATGCCGCCAATGGGCCCGAGCAGCGCCGAGTACCCGATGAGCCATGTGAAGGTGTACGCCGCGGACGAGGCGAGCAGCTTCCACGGCATCATCAGCACGCCGATGACGGCGGTGATGAGCCCCCCTGCCCGGTAGGAGATGTGGCGGGGGGCCAGGTTGGCGAAGTCGTTGGCCGGCCCCACCACGTTGGCCGCGATGTTGGTGGACAGCGTGGCAATGGCCAGCGCGAAGGTGGACAGCCCCACCACCACCGGCGAGGAGAACTTCGCCGCGATGAGGGTGGGATCCCAGATGGGCTCGCCGTAGAGCAGCACCGTGGCCCCCGTCACCGCCACGCCAATGAAGGCGAACAGCAGCATGGTCCCCGGCAGCCCGAGCGCCTGCCCCACCACCTGGTCCCGCTGCGTGCGCGCAAAGCGCGTGAAGTCCGGGATGTTGATGGACAGCGTGGCCCAGAAGCCCACCATGGCCGTCAGGTTGGGCCAGA
>VGRA01000796.1 GCA_016875515.1 Deltaproteobacteria bacterium
CGCGCTCTCGCTCGAGATGGAGGGGTTGCTCCGGGACCAGGATGAGCTGCTGTGGAAGCACTGGACGGAGGGGCGCGCCGTGGAGATGGCACACACCTATGACGGGCGCGCGGCGCTCTTCACCGCGGAGTCCATCCAGTTCCTCCGCGGCCAGTGGCTGAGCGCCCCGGAGGGGCCCGCGCGCCGCGCCCTCGCCCACCTCCATGCGCACGCGGTGGGCGAGCACCTGGCCGAGAAGCTCTCGGACGTCACCGACGCGGTCGCCAACCTGCACGCCGCGGCGCGTTTCGAGTTCGACGGGAAGGAGCACCACCTCCATGATCTGGAGCAGCTGCTGCAGCGGGAGAAGTCTGCCGAGCGGCGCCAGTCCCTCTTCGCCGCCGCCGCCCCGGCCACCCACAGAATCGCCCACGAGGTGGCGCGCAAGGACGAGAGGGTGCGGGCGCTGCTGTCCGGGTTCGGCTACCTGGAGATCAACGCCTTCTCCAGCGAACTGCGCCAGGCATCCCCCGGGGCACTCGCGGCGCTGGCCCAGCGCGTGCTCGAGTCCACCGACGCCGCGTGGGTGACGGTGCTGGACCGCCTGGCGCGCACCCAACTGCAGTGCGAAGGCAGGCAGGTGACGCAGGCAGACCTGCCTCGACTCTTCGGGCTGCAAGCGCTGGAGGCGCAACTCCCCAGGGCGCAGCTGCTGTCCAGGCTGGACCAGACGCTCTCGGGACTGGGGCTGCGGCTGCAAGGGCTGCGCGCCCTGCAGGTGGACGCGGCCGAACGGAAGGGGAAGAACCCGCGCCCGCTGTCGCTCGCCGCGGTGGTCCCCACGGACGTCCGGCTGTCGCTCGTTCCCGGGGCGGGGGCCTCCGCGTGGGGGCGCGCCTTCCACGAGGTGGGCCACGCGCTTCACGCCGCGCACGTCCGCGACCAGCCCTTCGAGCTGGGGAAGCTGGGCAGCCCGGTGCCGTCCAAGGCCACGGCGCTGCTGCTCGAGGGGGTGCTTCAGGATCCGCTCTGGCTGGAGAACGTGGCCGGGGTGCCCGGTCCGCGCGCAGCGGAGTACGCGGAGTACGCCCACTCGCGGCGGCTCCTGGAGGTGCGCAAGGCCGCAGGCAAGGTCCAGCTGGGGCTCGCGTGCGGCGCCGCCCAGCCCGCAGAGGTCCGCGCGGCGTGGCCGGGGACGCTCGGGCGAGCGCTGGGGCTGGGTGCGAGCGAGCAGGATCTCGCCCACGCGGCGCTGGACCGGGATGACTTCCTCGGGTCCGCGGACACGCTGCGTGCCGCCGTACTGGCCGCGCAGCTGCAGCAACAGCTGCGGGCGCGCTTCGGCGGCGAGTGGTGGAGCCGCCCCGAGGCGGGGGCGTGGCTCAAGTCGCTCTGGGCCCACGGCAACGCCCTGCCCGCGGACGCGCTCGCCCGCGCCGCAGGCGAGGCGGGCCTGGACCCGGCGGCGCTGCTCACGGACCTGGGCGCGGCGCTGAAGGTGCCCGTGTCCTTCCCGGCAGAGGCCCCGCCGGACGCGCCCGCCACCCCGCCCTGGACGCTCGCCCGCTGAAAATGAAACTGCCGGCCGGGGAGACCGGCCGGCAGCGGGCGCTCCTATCCAGCGGGGTCCCGCTCAGGCCGCGGGCTTGCCGCAGGCGGGGCAGAACTTCGCCCCCGCCTGTAGCTCCGTCCCACAGCCGCCTCACGTGCGCACGGCCGGGGCGGCCAGCGCGCTGCCGCACTGGGCGCAGAACTTCCCCGAGCCTGAGGTGCCGCAGTTCGAGCAGAAGACCTGCCCCGCGGCAGCTGCGGGCGCCGCTGCGGGGCCGGCCG
>VGRA01000797.1 GCA_016875515.1 Deltaproteobacteria bacterium
CGGGCCGGAGCGGAGGCGGCGCTGGCGCCGGTGGTGGACGGCGCGGTGGGGGTGCGCGGCGGGCGCATTGCCTGGGTGGGGCCGCGGGCGGAGTTGCCTGCAGGCGCACGCGGGCCGAACACCGAGGTGGTGGATGCGGGCGGGGGCCTGGTGGGGCCGGGGTTCGTGGACGCGCACACGCACCTGGTCTTCGCGGGCGAGCGGTCGCGGGAGTTCGAGTTGCGGGCGCGGGGAGCGAGCTACCTGGAGATCGCCGCGGCGGGTGGAGGCATTGCCAACACCATGACCGCCACGCGTGCGGCCTCGCACGACGAGCTGATGACGCTGGCCCGGCCGCGTGTCCAACGGCTGCTGGAGCAGGGCGTCACCTGCGCCGAGGTGAAGAGCGGGTACGGGCTGTCGCTGCAGGACGAGCTGAAGATGTTGGAGGTCGCCTCGAGGTTGTCGGCCGAGGGGCCGCTGTCGCTCGTCCCCACCTTGCTGTGCGCGCACGCGGTGCCGCCGGAGTTCAAGGAGGACCGGGCCGGGTACGTGCGGCTGTGTGAGGAGGAGATCCTCCCGGCCGTCGCGAAGCGTGGGCTCGCGCGGTTCTTCGACGTGTTCTGCGAGCGGTCGGCCTTCACCGCGGAGGAGACGCGGCGGCTCGCCCGTGCGGCGAAGGCGCATGGGCTGGAGATCCGCCTGCACGTGGACCAACTGACCGCGGGCGGCGGCGCGGAGCTGGCGGCAGAGCTGGGCGCGGTGTCCGCGGACCACCTGGAGCAGATCTCACCCGAGGGGATTGCCGCGTTGGCCCGCGCCGGGACGGTGGCGGTGCTGGTGCCGACTGCGACGTTCTTCCTGAAGCTCCGGAAGTACGCCCCGGGCCGGGCGCTGTGGGACGCCGGCGTGCCGGTGGCGCTGGGGACCAACCTGAACCCGGGCTCGGCGTTCAGCGAGAACCTGGCGTTCACGCTGTCACTGGCAGTGCTGGAGTGCGGGCTCACCCCGGCGGAGGCGTATTGGGCCGCCACGCGCGGGGCGGCGTTGTCAATGCTGGAGCAAGACCGCGGGCACCTCGTCCCTGGCGCCCACGCGGATCTCGTGGTGCTCAGCTGCAAGGCGGTGGGGCACCTGCCGTATCACCTGGGCATTTCCCACGCGCGCGTGGTGGCGCGCAGTGGGCAAGTGGTGTTCAGCGCCGGGTCAAGTCAGACGCCTTGCGACTAGGCGGAGGGGATCGTTCGCTGCTCCGGCGAGGTAGGCATGCCGTCCTGACCCTCACCCCGAGCGTTCTCCGCCATCCACAACATCCGATATCGATCCCCCATGCGCAGGTTGTTCCCCATGACGAGAGGGGCCGGACCTGCGAGCCACAACCAGGATGCCTCCAGCGAAGCGAAGATCTGCGTCCACTCAAAGCCAACCATTGCACCGACAACCACGATGGGCAGTAGTGGATCATCCGGGTACCCCGAGGCCTACGCCAACGAAGGTCATAAAATGGAGTACGAGAGAGGCTCTGCCAGGCAAAGCGGAGTCTGGGCTCGGCATTCCACCGCCAGAAGGGAATGCGACGGCCGGCTCACTTCGGGAGCGGCCTGACGGGGCGAAAATGGAAGCCCAGGTCGCGCGAGGACGGGCGCAGCGCGCGGAGGAGGCGCTCCTCCAGCCCCGTCAACGCCTCCAGGACGAGTGGATCCGACACGATTCGGCTCCGCTGATACCCCTGAACTGCGCGAACGCAGCGAGCCCGCGGCGGGGCACAGACCTCCTCGGTGTCATCGACCGCCGGTTCGCCGGCCTCGCGACGAGCCATGAGCGAATTCCAT
>VGRA01000798.1 GCA_016875515.1 Deltaproteobacteria bacterium
CCAAGGACTGGCTCCGCTCACCGGAGATCCACGGCTTCCTCCACGCCTGCCTCGAGCCCTTCTCCACCATCGCCCGCTTCACCCTCTTCACGGGGCTGCGCCGGCGCGAGGTGGTCTACCTCCAGCGCCAGGACATCGACCTCGCCAACAACCTCGTCCAGATCCGCCGCAAGCCCCACCTGGGCTTCCGGCCCAAGTCCGGCCACGAGCGCTCCGTCCCCATCGACCCCACCCTCCGGCCGCTCCTCGAGCGCCACCTGAAGGAAGAGGTCGCCCCTCACCCCGAGGCCTGGGTCTTCCCCCAGAAGGACGGCTCCCGCCGCAGCGCGGAGACGCGCTGGTTCGCCATCAGCACGCAGGAGGCTGCAGCGCGGGCAGGCATCCACCGCCGGCTCACGTTTCATGATCTCCGCAGGACGTACGGCGCGATGCTCATCGAAGCCGGGGTCGGCATCTACGAGGTCAGCCGCCTCCTCGGCCACGCCGACGTCCGCATCACGCAGAAGGTCTACGCGCCGCTCTCCGGCGTGTACCTCGCGGACACCGCCGCCAAGCTCGGGCGCTACCTCGGCCCGCGGCTCACGCGCGCAGTGCCCTCCGTTCCAGCCCTTCCCAACGTGAAGGGCGCCTGAATTCCGGCGCCGGAAATGCGGGTGCGCACCCAACCCCGCACCCAGCCGCTTCCCGCACCCAATGGCACGGAACTTTCCGCACCCAGAAACAAAAAACCCCGCGATTAAGCGGGGTTTCGAGTGGAGCTAACCGGGATCGAACCGGTGACCTCTTGAATGCCATTCAAGCGCTCTCCCAGCTGAGCTATAGCCCCGTTTCTTTCGGCCCGCCCTGGGGAGGTGGGCCCTGCTGCGAACGGCGGGCGGGCTCTTACACTGTTCTTCGCCCGCTGCCAACTACCGTTTTACGGTTTTTGACGTCCCCTTCGCCTTCCCTGCCTTCCGCCGCTCGGCTGCCTCCTCCCCCTCCTTCAGTAGCTCGGCCACGTCCGCTGCGTGCGCCTGCTCGCGGGCCAGCACCGCCTCGAGCCCCTTTTGCGCCGCCGCCACCGACGCCGGCAGCTTCACCGTCCCCCGCTGCACCGCCTGCCAGACCGCCTCCCCGAAGTCCCGCAACGCCCGGTCCCGGTCCCGCTCCAGCACCGCTGACTGCAGCTTCAGCTGCGCCAGCTCCCCCGCCTCCGCCACCTGCTCGCGCAGCGCCGCCAACTGCTCGCTCGCCTCCGCCCACGCCCGCTGGATCTCCTTCAGCGCATCTCCCTGCTGTGGTGTCGCTGCCATCTCACCCTCCTCGCTTGAGTCCGACGTGCGGCGCGCACTCTACCCCTTCCGCCGCATCCGCGCCCCGAAGAACCCGCCCCCGGCCACCCGCTGCGGGTACACCCTCAGGTACGGCCCCCGCCACACCGCCCCCGCCTCCGCCCCCAACACCCCCGCCGCCGGCTCCAGCTCGTACTGCGGGTGCGCCCCGAGGAACCCCTCCACCACCGCCTCGTCCTCGTCCCGCAGCAACGAACACGTGGCGTACACCACCACCCCGCCCGCCTTCACCCGCCCCGCAAGGCCGTCCAGGATGCCCCGCTGCTTCCCCTGGAACTCCGCCACCGCCTTCGCCGTCAGCTTCCACTTCTGGTCCGGCTCGCGCGGCAGGCTCCCCACCCCGGAGCACGGGGCATCCACCAGCACCACGTCCGCCGCCTCCACCGGGAGCTCCTCAGGGAACGACACGTTCCGAATCCCGTACTCTCCCACCCGCTCCCTCCCCTCCCGCAGCCGCCGCGCCGACACGTCCCC
>VGRA01000799.1 GCA_016875515.1 Deltaproteobacteria bacterium
TCGAGGCGCCCGAGCACCTCGCGCGCCTCCTCGAGCGCAAGCAGGGCGCACGCGCCTCCAAGCTGCGGGAGCGCATCCTCCACCTCGGCCCCGAGGCACACCTCTACGTCCAGGAGGCCGCTCGCCGGCGCATCCGCATCGACCACGAGCTGCGGAAACTCAACCGCCTCCTGGACCTGTACGGCGAGGCCGACGTCCTCCGCGCCATGGCCCTCGCGCTGACGCAGCGCAACCTCGGCGCCCGCTGCGTCCGCGCCCTCGTCGACCAGCACCGCTTCACCTCCGGCCTCGCAGCGCCCCCGGAGCCCATCCTCACCGGCAACCCCGCTGCTGACGCACTCGAAGTCCAACCCCATGACCTGGAGTCCTACGGTGCCCTCATCCCCAAGCCCCCTGCTGACGCTGCCCAGTGACTTGTCCACCCTCTCACTCGAGGAGGTGCTGCGCGCGCTCGGCCTCGACTTCGCCGCGCCCCAACTCGACACCGCGAGCGGCAAGGCCATCGCCCGCAACGCCTCGCCCGCCTCGCTCCTCAACGACTTGATGCGCGAGCAGCTGCGCGTCCTGTCCGAGGCGCGCGCCCGGTCCGCCCTCCGCCGGGCCGCCATCTTCCCCCTCACCACGCTGGACGGGTACGACTTCAACTGCCCGAAGAGCATCGACCGGGAACTCGTCGCCCGCGCCGCCACGCTGGACTTCGTGCGGGAGAAGTCCAACGTCGTCTTCATCGGCCCCAGCGGCGTCGGCAAGACGCACCTCGTTAACGCCATCGGCCAGCTGGCCTGCCTCCGCGGCTACCGCGTCCGCTTCGTCGTCGCCGCGGACCTGCTGTACCCGGTCTTCAACCGCCGCTACCAACGGGCCTCCACCATCGTCACCACCAACCTGCCCTTCAAGGAGTGGGGCAAGCTGTTCCACAACAGCGCCGCCGCCTCCGACAGCGCGGACCGGCTCGTCCACAAGGGACTCCTCGCCCGCATCACCGGCAAGTCCCGCCGCTCGGACCAGGAGGTGAAGTCCTCACCCTCCAGAGCCCGCGCTCCGCGGCTGTGGGCCTTGTCGCCTTACGCCTCAAACGATCGCGCCTGCCGCGATCGATTCGCCGCGCTTTCCGGAGATCGTCTCCAAGTCCAGTATCAACGTGACATACTGTGCACGCGCATGAACCTGCGAACGTTCTTGGTCCTTGCCCTTGCAGTCACGTTCTCCTGCATGCCCTCGCTCGAGGGGGCGGTGTGCGAACTGGATTCGCATTGCCTCGAGGGCGAGCGGTGCATCGCCGGCACGTGCTCGAGGCTGGACGGCGGCGAGGGCCAGGACGCAGGCTCCCTGCCGGAGCTGGTGGACGGTGGCCGCCTGCCGCCGGGCGGGGAGGGTGGGACGGGGCCGGCCCCCCCGAAGGATGGCGGGACCGCGTTGGATGGCGGCACGCCAGTTGACGGTGGCGATCCTGCGGATGCGGGCGCGCCAGCGGACGGCGGTGCCGCGTTCGGCGGTGGGGAACCGGCGGACGGGGGATTCATGGATGCAGGAACGGTCCAGCCGGATGCAGGTGCATTGTCGGCCGCGGGTGTGGCGTGTTCGACATCCACCGATTGCCAATCCGGCCACTGCGTGGATGATGTCTGCTGTGACACCGAGTGCACCGGGACATGCGAGAGCTGCTTGCTGCCGGGCCGGGAGGGCTCGTGCAGCGCCATCGCTGCCGGGTTGGACCCGGTGTCCGAATGCGGAGGGGAGTGGTGCAACGGCCTGGGCGGGTGCGGCCCGTGCTCTCCCACGCTCGGGTGCAAGCTCGGGTAC
>VGRA01000800.1 GCA_016875515.1 Deltaproteobacteria bacterium
GGCGCCGCTCATCCGCACGCACTGCTGGTATGCGTAGAAACCGGACAGGGCCGTCTTCGGCGAGGTGGGCAGGCCGGAGCCGTCGTCCGCGAAGGTGCAGCTGTCATCGAAGAAGCCGTCCAGCTCCGACACGCCGGTGGAGGTGTTGGCGGTGACCGAGTCGAACGAGGCGCTCCCCGCAATGGCAGCGCCCACGCAGGAGGGGCCCGAGTCACCGCCGTTGAGCCGGATGATGAAGCGGCGAAATGCGATGTCCCACAGCACGTTGGACAGCGCCAGCTCGTCGCTGAACGACGCCTTCTCCAGGCCGTTGGCGGTGAAGGTGGCGTAGACGAAGGACTTGGTGGGCGAGGGTCCGCCGCCGGTGGCGTTGATGGTGGAGATCCAGCCGGCACCGTCTGCCACGTTGGTGATGGCGTCCGGGTTGACCGTGGACTTCAGCCCCAGGTCCAGCAGCACCTGGTCCTCGCACGTCACCGGGGTGGAGCAGGTGGTTCCACCCGCATCCGGCGCGCCCGCGTCCGGCGTCCCGCCGTCCCCGTCCACGGGCTGCACCGCCGCGCACGCCCCGGCGTTGCAGGCCTCGTTGGCGCCGCACGCCGCGCAGGTGTTGCCGGTGGCGCCACACACCGCCGCCGTCGTCCCGGGTTGGCAGATGCCGTTGGCATCACAGCAGCCGTTGCACGTGTCCGGGCCGCAGGCGGCGCCGGTCAAGGTGCAGGAAGAGGCCAGCGAGGCGAAGGCGGCAGCGGCGAGCAAGGTGCGAAGCGTCATGGTGGGACGCTGCATACCCTCACATCGTCCAGTCCACCACCAGGGACACGCCGCTGAAGGCGCTGTAGCCGCGCACCATCACGTACCAGGTCCCTGCGACCGGCTGGGCGCTCACCGACTCCTGGCTCCCCTCGAGGAAGGGCCGGTGGTCCCACCGCGACGTGGTGGGCTTGGCGCCGCAGCGCACGTACAGGTCCGCATCCCCCGAACCACCAGACATCCGAAAGCTCAACCCCCGGATGCCCGCGGGCACCGTCACCGGGAAGACCACGAAGCTGCCTGCCGGCCCACCCAGCCCCGTGACCGGCACGCCGTTCTGCAGGCCGGCGGAGGTGGGCGCGGGGGACACCTGCGAGGGGGACGGCGGCGCGGCAGGTGGGGCGCTGACCGGCGCGGGTCCCACACCCACCGCCGCCCACGCCTGCTCCACCGAGAGCGCCGCCTCCGCGCCGTAGAGATCCTGGGCCGCCTGGCGGGTGGCCACTCGGGCCGCGGCGAAGTTGGAGGTGGAGACCAGGTAGGCCGTCAGCGCCCGGTAGAAGATGGCCTGCGCCTTCGCCATCCCCATGCCCGCCACCTGCACCTGCGTGGCGTTGCGCGGGTGGCGGCCACCCGTCACCAGCAGCTGGAAGGCCAGATTGGCAATCCCGCTGTTGAGGTGCACCCCGCCGTTGTCCTGCCCGCCCGTGTAGCGCTGCGGATAGTAGTCCCGGGACATGCCGTCCGCGGTGGGGCTTGCCATGTACCGGAGCGCGTCCCCGGCGGTGCCCGGCGTGTAGATCTCCTCGCCCACGCCCCACGTCCGGCTGTCCACCACGCCGCCGCGGGCCCACGACTCCGCCGCGGCGGCGAAGATGTCGCTCATCGCCTCGTTCAGCGCCCCCGGCTCGTTCTGGTAGACGAGCCCCGCCGTGGCGTCCGTCACCGCGTGCGTCAGCTCGTGCGCCGTGATGTCCAGCGCCAGCGCCAGCGGCCCCAGCTCATCGCCGTCCCCGTCGCCGTACACCATCTGGGTGC
>VGRA01000801.1 GCA_016875515.1 Deltaproteobacteria bacterium
CGCCCCCGCCGCCCCGCTGGCCCCGCCCGCCGCCGCCCCGCAGCGCGCAGCCTGAGGCCGCGCGCCGCCCGTCCCGCTACGGGTTGGCCGAGCCGTCCCGGGGCATCTCACACCCGGACGAGAAGCCCGTGGCGTCGAACGACTCCTCGAGCGAACCGGACAGGGTGAAGCCCTCGGTCGAGGCCAGGTTGGCCACCACGCGCAGGGCGTGGCGCCCGTTTCGCTTGGGGCTGCAGTAGTCCAGCACGTAGAAGCGGTTGGCCATGGCGGCCACCCGGCGGGCAATGGTGTCGAACGCCGCGGAGAGCCCGGCCATGGCCGAGGCACTCTCGTAGCCGTCCTTGCCGAAGGCCCGCAGCGCCGCCTCGTCCGACTCGCCGCCAAGCCCCACGGTGAAGACGTGCAGGGGGCTGGACTGCACCGCCTGCTTCGTGGTGGCCGCGTCCACCCGGGCCGCCTGGTCCGTCCCGTCCGTGAAGACGAGCAGCGCCCCCTGGCGGTAGGGGATGGCCGTGTCCCCCTTCACCGCGGCGTCCAGCGCGGACAGCCCCGCCAGCACCGCGCCGTTGAGGTTGGTGGAGTCGTCCACGCACAGCCCGCCGGCGCACGAGCGCGCGTCCACGTTGCCCGCGCAGTCCGCGTTCACGGTGCACTCGGCCACGCCGAGCGCGTCCAGCCCCGCCTGGAGCGCGGCGAGGTCCCCGGTGAAGTCCACGACGGTGCGCAGCGTGCCGCGCCCGTCGAACCCGGCCACCGCCACCCGCTGCGCATCCCCGCCCTCGGACAGCACCCGGCTGACGTACGCGAGCGCCGCCTCCCGCAGCCGCGGCAGCTCGCCGGCGCGCAGAACGCTGCCGGAGAGATCCATCAGCACCAGGCTGTACATCCGCGAGCGGTGCGCCCGCGGCTGGATGCTCCGCTGGCTCTCATACTCGGACACCTTCACCCCGTCCTCGTAGATGTCGAACGCGGCGGAGGTCAGCCCCGCCACCGGCTCCCCCGCGCCCGTCTCCACCGTGAAGCCCAGGGACAGCCGCGACGGGGTGAACACCTGCAGCCCGCCCTCGGCCAGCTGCAGCCGGAGCACGCGGGCGGCGTCGTCGCCGACGGCGGGCTGGCCGCAGCCGGCGAGCAGGAGGGCCGAGAGGAGGGAGGCGCGGAGTGGGGTGCTGTGGGACATGGTAGGACAAACGCTACAACCCTGCGGCGCCCCCGCAACTTTCCCACCGCCCGGCCGGTGCTAAGCGGACCCTGCCATGAGCTTCCCACCCCCTGACGCTCCACAGCTGGTCGCGCTCGGGGCCGTGCTGTCCCCGGACGGAGAGGCGCAGCTGCGGGCCGCTTTGGCGGCGCATGCGGTGCCTGCCTCGGCCCGGCAGCAGCTCGCCCCGCACGTGGCCGCCTTTGCGCTTGCGGGGCCGCCCGGTGGCCTGCCCGGTGGCCTGCGCGCAGCGTTGGACGTCCTTGCGGGCGGGCTGGGGCTGGACCTGGTGGTGCTGCCGCGGCCGCCGGGGGCGGTGAAGGTCCGGCTGGCGGTGATGGACATGGACTCCACGCTGGTGCGCATCGAGGTCATTGACGAGCTTGCGCGCGCCCACGGCGTGGTGGACGAGGTCTCCCGCATCACCGAGCGGGCCATGCAGGGGGAGCTGGACTACGACACCTCGCTTCGGCTGCGGCTTCAGCTGCTGCGCGGGCTGCCGCTCTCCGCGCTCGAGTCGCTCGCCGCGGCGCTGCCGCTGCACGACGGGGCCGAGGCGCTGCTCGGCGGGCTGCGGCGCGCCGG
>VGRA01000802.1 GCA_016875515.1 Deltaproteobacteria bacterium
CTTCTGGGTGGTCCACCCGTTCGCCGCCCCGGCGCTGCTGGGGGCCTTCACCGCGGTGTTGTTCATGCCGGCGCACGGCGTGTTGGCCCGGCGGCTGGGGCGCACCGGGCCGCTGGCGGCGGGACTCACCACGCTGGGAGTGTTCCTGCTGGTGGTGCTGCCGCTGGCGGGGATTGCCGCGCTGGTGGTGCGCGAGGCCATGGGCGCCGCAGCGAAGCTCCAGGAGATGCTCGAGGCCGGCGCGCTCCCCGCGGCGCTGACGCGCCTCCTCCCCGGCTCGCGGTGGCTCCCCGAGGCGCAGGGCGGCGTACTCACCGCGTTGGAGGCCGCCGCGGGGTTTCTCTCCAGGCTCGTGGGGCAGGGGGCCCGCTGGGGGGGCAGCTGTTCCCGTTGCTGGTCGGCCTCGACTACTTCCTCCTGGGCGGCCGGCGCATGGCCGCGCCGGTGCTGGGGCTCGTGCCCATGGACGCGCGCTACACGGCGCGCTTTGCCTCGGAGTTCCGGGGCGTCACGTACGCGCTGGCGTGGGGTCTCGGACTCACCGCGCTGGAGCAGGCGGTGCTGGGCACCGCGGGCATGCTGGTTGCCGGCGTACCGGCCGCGCTGCTGGAGGGCGTGGCCATGGGGGTGACGGCGCTCATCCCCTCGGGAGGGACGGCCATTGTCTGGGTGCCGGTGGGGCTGGCGCTGCTGCTCTCCGGCCGCTGGCGGGCGGGGCTCTTCGTTCTGGCGTGGGGGCCCTGCTGGTGTCCGCCGTGGACAACCTGGTGCGCCCGCGGCTGATGGGCACGCGCCTGCACCTGCACCCGCTGGCCACCTTCTTCTGCCTCTTCGGGGGGCTCGCGGTCATGGGGCCGCTGGGGCTGCTGGTGGGGCCGCTCGCGGGGGCGCTGGCCACCGCGGGGCTGGAGATCTACCGCGCGGACTTCCTGCCGCGGCTGCGGGGGGCGGCGGCGCAGGGGCCCTCGAACGAAGCGCGGGGGTTGCACCGGCCGCCGCGCCGGCTGGACCGGGGCGCGCGGCTGCCCCTACAAGCCCACGCTCGCAATGCACGCCTTCGCCTCCGCCGTCACCCTCGCCGCTGCGCTGCTGTTCGCCGTCCCCGCCCACGCCCAGCGCGTGGGGGTGCTGGACTTGGACGGGGACAAGAAGGACCAGCTGCGGCAACAGGTGGAGAAGGCGCTGGACGCCGCGGGCGAGCTGCAGCGCGTCCCGTTCGAGGAGTACCAGTCCGCCGCGGCGGGGCTGGGGCTGAAGGGGAGCCGGGCCCTGGCCCCGGCGGGGGTGGCGAAGGTGGCCCGCAGCCTGCGGCTCTCCGCGGTCCTCTCGGGCAAGGTGTCTTCCAAGGGGTTCGCCGCCGCCATCCTGGACCCGGCAGGTGAGTCCCGGTGGAGCCGCGAGCTGCCGCTCAAGGGCGGGAAGCTGACCGACGAGTTCGCGCGCAAGCTGGCCCAGCAGGTGAAGAACGTGGCCTCCGCCGTGGCGGCGGAGGGGCCCGTTTCGGCGGGACCCGCACCGGCGGCTGCCGCGGCGGACACCGGCAGCGCGCCGGCCGAACCGGACGGGCTGGGGCTGGATCTCAGCGGCGATGAGCCCGCGCCGGCCATCCCCTCTTTTGACGGGGAGCGGCGCGAGCCCGTGTACCGGGAGGACAGCCCCCCGGAGACGCCATCCCGTCCTGCGCAGGCGCGTGCGGGCATCCAGAGGGTGGGGCCGAAGCTCCTGCGCCTGACGCTGGGGGCCGCCGGGACGTGGCGCACCTACTGCGCCCGGCCGGGCGTG
>VGRA01000803.1 GCA_016875515.1 Deltaproteobacteria bacterium
GACGCGGAGTTCTTCCTGCTGGATGACCGGTACCACCGCGCCGCCGCCACCGCGAGCACCGGCTCCATCCTCGGCACGGACCAGACGGCGTGGCTGGTCTCTGCGCTGAAGGCCTCCACGGCCACGTTCAAGTTCGTGGCGTGCGGGAGCCTGTTCGGGCCGGGGGCCACCGAGAGCTGGCACAACGAGCGGCCGACTGCGCTCACGGCGCTGCACGCGGCCATCAAGAACAACAAGGTCCAGGGCGTGGTGTTCCTCTCCGGGGACATCCACAAGTCGCTCTTCCAGACGCACCTGAAGGCCACCACCGGCGGGTACGACATCCCGGAGCTCGTCTCCTCCCCGCTCGCCAACGCGCAGACCGGGCAGACGTGTACGGCGGGGCCTGCCGGCTACAGCCGCCGGGCGTGCGAGAAGGACGGGGACTACGCGACGGAGGTGGAGGTGGACACCACGCTCGCGGACCCGCAGTTCACCGCCCGGCTGTTGGACGTGAACGGCGCGGTGCGCAGCACGTGGACGGTGAAGCGGTCCCAGCTGGAAGTGCCGTAGGCTTCCGCCAGCGCCATGCACGAGGACGCCATCGACAAGCGGAAGTGGTTCCGCACGCGGCCGAGCCCCGGGCCCGGGTGGGACGCCGCGGTGGAATTCGGCGTGGACGTCACGCTGCTCGAGCGCAACCTCGAGCTGACGCTGGAGCAGCGCTTCCAGCAGCTCGAGGAGATGCTCGCATTGGCCGCGGCGCTCCGGCCCAGGGGACCCGTCCGTGCAGACGATGAGACTCCGTGAAATCCTGACGGTCCTGTTGCAGGGACAGGTGGAGTTCGTGGTGGTGGTGGGCTCGTAGGGCTGGAGCGCGGAGAGAATCCGGGCGCATTTCCCCTCCGTCAACGGCGCCACCAAGTCCACGTCGCGGGGCATGCTCGAGGCGCCGTACGCGATGGTGGCCACAGGCTCGCTGAGGTGGCACTCCGCGCCATCCGGGACCTCAAGAAGGTGCGTTGAGGCGGAGAGTCCGTCGCTCGGGGATAGTCCGCCCGAAGTGGGCAGAGGTTGCTACCAACCCCCATGGATCGTCGTGGTGTCGGCTCTTGGCCACACCACGCCTTGGCGGGACTAGTAGCAACTCCGTGCCAATGAGCGAGGAACGGCACCGCCCCGGCGCGCATCCGTTTGAACTCCCGTTCAGGGCGGGCGGCATCCAGCGCCCCGCCGCAGAGCCAGCCGGTGGGGGTGGGGAGAGGGCAGAGGCACGTGGGCAGCGGCTGCGAGCCCCACCCCGGCAAGTAGGTGTTTGGGACGCCGCACCGGCCCCCCTTAGAGCCGCAGGTAACTGCCTTCTCTGAGGCTCGGAAGGAAGGGCTGCGTGACTCGCGGGCTGGATGCCGAACTCCTCAGCCTTTCTATCCAGGTCCTGCTCGACGACAACGACACTTCCCTATCCATTAGGCCCGCCGGCGAGGTAGCCCTTCGAGCCAGGCGCTGTCGCCAACTTCGACCCGGAGGCCTGCGGCCCCTGCAAGCTGCGATCGAGCTGCAAGCAGGCCGTTGACTGGCAAGGGACGCAGCGTCACCATGGGGGATGACGAGCCGCTGCAGAAGCGACTTCGCTCACGCATGCAGTCGCGCACCGGCGCCTCTGGGAGCATCAAATCGAAGACGCCCCTGCCCGATTCGTCGCGGTCATTGAGGGCAAATTGGATACTGCAAGGAGACGACCCGAGTGAAGATTGCCCTTCGAACAAGTGGTGGGCGCGGTGAGTTCGAGTTGGCCGGACGCTT
>VGRA01000804.1 GCA_016875515.1 Deltaproteobacteria bacterium
CCGCTCCGTCCACTGCCGGATTGAGCGCGGCGCCGTCCACTGGAGTCCCCGGGCGCAGTCCCTACCTTGCGCATCCTTCGCTGCCGACCTGCCGCGCCCGAACCCGGAGAACCCATGGACCCGCGTCGCCGTGATGGACGAGCACGCCTTCGTCCGAGATTCCCTCGCGCGCCACCTGGAGGCGCTTCAGCAATTCCATCCATACGTCCGAACGCTCGTCTTCACCGGGGCGGTGGAGCCGGGCATCGCGGACCGCTGCTTCCAGTGCGGGGCGGCGGGTCTGCTGCCGCGCATGACGACCTCCGGCGAGGGGCTGGTGCAGGGGCTGCGCGCGGTGGCGGCGGGGCAGAACGTCTTCCCGTCCGAGTTCATCGCCGGGATGTTCGACTCCAAGCCCCAGCGTCCCCAGGAGGCGAGCCGGCTGCAGGCCCTCTCCACGCGCGAGCGGGAGATACTGGGCCACATCGGCGTGGGGGCGGACAACCTGAAGATTGCCTCCATGCTGGGCATCTCCGAGCGCACGGTGAAGGCACACGTCTCCAACCTCTACCGGAAGCTGGCGCAGGAGAACCGCACGCGGATGGCGCTGCTCGCCCGGCAGATGGGGGTGCGGCCACTCTGAAGCGGCAGCGCACCCGCGAGTCTCAGGGGGCCACGCGCAGCGTCCGCGGTACGCCCTGCGCGTCCACCTTCAGCGGCGCGGGCAGGGTGGACAGCGGGTCGCCCAGCGCCTCGAACACCCCCGCGGACGGCACCGGCTTGCCGTCCAACTCCATCACCAGATCCACCTCGCGCAGCCCCGCGGCGCGCGCCGGGGTGGCCTCCAACACCCGCTTCACGTAGAGCGCCCAACCCGGCGGGGCCAGGTGCGGGGGCAGCGCCAACAGCGTGGCGCCGCGGAAGGCGATCTCCCGGCCGGACTCCACCAGCGCCGCCGTGAACGCCTTGGCCGGCACCTTCACCCGCGCCCAGACCTCGTACGCCTCGCCCTCCCGGGCGGAGGCGAGCTGCAGCTGCAGCGCGCCGTCCAGCCGCCGCTCGAGCGCCGACCGCAGCGGCGCACCGGACAGGGACATGAGCGCGGTGCCCAGCTGGCGCACCCCGGCCCCCTCCACGCGCGGCACGTCCAGCAGGTCCACCGCCACCTCCCCCTCCACCCCGTCCAGCACGAGGCCTGTCCCATGACCTGCCAGCCGGTCAGCCCACCCCTCTCGGGCCCTGGCCCGCTGCAGCGCTACGCAGAGATTTCTGCCACTCCGAGTGGCCGAAAGTCCTGCACAGGGCCCTGCACCGCCCGCCGTCCACAGGGGGCCACCTCTCGCTCCCGGCGAGCCCCCGCTCACCCTCGCCAGCCCCGAGGCGCAGTGGCGGGCGACGCGGCCGGACGGGGCCACTCCCCGGAAGTGTCCCAGCTGGACGCCAACGACCGCGGTGAGTCCATGCGGGGGACCCGCGCCGGCACGTGCAGGAGCAAGCCCGCCACCCGTGGGACGCCACCGCAAGAACCTGTCCCCATCCAGGCCCCGCCCATGCACCCGCCCGGGGAAACCCGCCCCCGGGCTTCACCTGCGCCGTGGAACCCATGCGCCCAAATCGAGCGCTGCACGCACGGGTACGACAGTGAACACGCCGCCGCTGCGTACACCGGCGCGGTGCCCCTGCACCAGAGGACCGCCCATGTCCATGGAACGCTCTTGCGGCCAGCGGCAGCCCGCCTGGTACCGGGCACCGCGGCCGCATGGGTGCTGGGCCCTCCCGAGGCCGGGGCCAAAACCGCGCCA
>VGRA01000805.1 GCA_016875515.1 Deltaproteobacteria bacterium
TGGCAGTCCACGCCCACCGCAGCCAGCCCCTTCATGCGCCGGGCGCGGGCATAGAGCGCGACCGCCTCGCGGAACGGCACGCCGAATTTGGAGGTGCGCAGCCCGGTGGCGATGTACGGGTGCGTCCTGGCGTCCACCTCGGGGTTGACGCGCAGGGCGAACGGCGCGGGACGGCCGGAGGCGCGCCCCACCGCGTCCAGGGCCTGCAGCTCCTCGGCGCTCTCCGCGTTGAAGAAGAGGATGCCGGCCGCGTGCGCGGCGGCCAGTTCGTCCGCCGTCTTCCCCACGCCGGAGAAGACCACCTTGCGCGCGTTCCCCCCCGCGGCCCGCACGCGACCCAGCTCACCGCCGGAGACGATGTCGAAGCCGCTCCCCTTCTGCGCCAGGACGGACAGCACGCCCAGGTTGCTGCAGGCCTTGACGGAGTAGCAGACGAGGTGGGGGGCGAAGAGCGCGGAGAAGGCCTCCGTCACCACGTCGTAGTGCCGCTCCAGCGTGGCGCGGGAGTAGACGTAGGTGGGCGTTCCCAGCTCCTGCGCGAGCGTCTCCAGCGAGACGCCCTCCGCGTACAGCACGCCGCAGCGGCGGTCGAAGTGGTTCAAGGGGCCTCCGGGCACGGGCCGGCGCAGCCGGCGTCCGGTGCGAAGATGGGTGGCGGGGAGGGCTCGGCGGCGGGCGCAGCGGTGACGGCGCGGCGGGGCGCGCGCGGCGGCCCCTTCACGCCGCAGGCGGCGCACAGCAGGAACGTCCCGGCGAGGAGGGCGGCGGCGCGGACCACGTGCAAGACCGTCCTAGAAGCGGATGCCCATGAGGCCGCGCAGCGCCTGGGCGTTCTCCATCTGCCCGGTGTCCCCCACGGGCCGGCTTGCCACGTCCAGCCCCTTCATGGGGAAGAGGATGCCCCAGCGCAGCTGGGCGAAGAAGCCATCCTCCGTCTCGTAGCGGAGCCCCGCGTCGAACTCCACGCCCAGGTTGGGGTCCACGCCGGACGGGGAGCTCTCCTGGAACACGGTACGGGAGTAGATGAGGTCACCGAAGACGTGGAACCCGTCCGCCAGCTGGTAGCGGATGCCGGGCTTCACGTAGAGGGCGTCCGTGACGGGGCCGAGAATTTCCCGCCAGAGGATCATGTCCACGCGGTAGTCCCGGTTGAACCGGAAATTGTCCACGGTGCTGTCGGTGCAGCCGCCGGTGGCCTGGCAGGCGTACTGCGGCCCGTCGATGTTGCCGGGCACCGTCTCGCCGTTGCGCCCGGTGACGCCGTCCCTCGGCAGCTTGCGGCCCGGGCGGTTGCCCATGCCCGGCGCCTTGTCCCCGGAGGCGTAGCCCAGTTCCAGATTCAGCCGCAGCGCCCCCTCCATGAAGCGGTACTCGCCCTGCCCCACCGCGCCGAACTGCAGGAAGGTGAGCGCCTGGTTCTGGGCAGTGTCCCCGGACTCGCCGGCCACCAGCGCCCGGTTGCTGATGTTGCCAATCTGCGCGGCCCCCTCGAACTCCAGGCGGAAGTTCTTCCGCTCGTACTTCACCCACGCGTCCGGGATGTAGAGAACGCCCTTGCGGGAGATGAAGCCCACGTCCGAGGCGCCGGTGCCGGGGGTGACGGTGGTGGTGGTGGTGGCGGGAACCGGCTCGTAGTTCTGCGTCCGCCAGGTGAAGTGCAGGCCGTAGTTGAAGACGGCCAGCCCGTTGTCCAGCCGTGCCCGGGCCTGGGCGTCCGTGTCCCGCCGCGCCACCGCCAGGACCAGGCCGTTGGCGTCGTCCCGGTTGCTCAGGTCGAAG
>VGRA01000806.1 GCA_016875515.1 Deltaproteobacteria bacterium
CAGGTCGCTCAGCACGACGACGCGGAGGGTGGCGCCGGCATCCGGGGTCCCCGCATCCGGCACGCCCGCGTCCGGCGAGCCTGCGTCGGCCCCCGTGCTGCCCGCATCCTCCGGGCCGAGCCCGCCGGCGTCCGTCTCCCGCTGGGGGCCAGCGTCCGGCTCAACGGGAACTCCGCCGTCCACGCCTTGGCCAGGGGTTCCGCTGTCCTCGCTGGCGAGCCCTCCATCCGTCTCCAGGTCCCAGGGCAACCCGTCTGCCACGCCGACACCGCACCCGAGAGCCAGAAGGGACAGGGCCATCAACAGGCGAGCCGTGCGCATGGCCTTCCACCGTAGCCCATCGTCGCCATGTCAGACCCCGGGCGTACCGTGGCGCGTGTTGGGGGCGAGGCGGCGGGGGGACGGCATGGGCACGGCAAGGAAGCGGCAGTTGTCAGGTGGCAACGGGAAGCGGAGGATGGGACGCGTCATGGCTCCGCCCGTGGACGACGAGGAGAAAAAGACCACCGAGGACGTGCTGCGGGAGCCGGAGGAGCGGCGCCTGGAGTTGCTGGGCGGCGTGCTGCAGGAGAAGGCGGCGCCGGACATTCCGCACTCGCGGGCGCAGACGGACCTCGTCACGTTGGTGAATGCCGAGTACGGGATGAGGCGTGGAGGCGGCAGCGGCGGCTGGCGGATCTTCACCGAGCTGGACATCTCGCTCGGGCGGCATGACTGGGTACGCCCGGACGTGTGCGGCTACAGGAAGGAGAAGCACCCTTCCCCTCCTTCTGTGCGGCCGGTCCCCATTCCTCCGGACTGGGTGTGCGAGGTCATCTCCCCGGGCCACGAGCGGCGGGACACCGTGCAGAAGCTCAACCTCTACCACCGGTGCGGCGTGGGCCATTACTGGCTGGTGGACCCTGGGGCGAAGACGCTGACGGTCCTGCGCCACGAGCCGGACGGCTACAAGGGGGCGCTGTCGGCAGCGGCGGGAGAGAGCGTCCGGGCCGAGCCCTTTTAAGCGGTGGAGCTGGAGGTGGGCCGGCTGTTCGCGGACGGCCCCTGAGTGTCAGCCCCTGCTGGTAAGACGCTGGAACTGGGCTTGTCGGAGGAGGGCGGCGCGCATGGCCAAGGCGAAGACACATTTCAGCTGTCAGGGGTGCGGGTTCCAGGCGGCCAAGTGGCTCGGGAAGTGTCCGGACTGCGGGGCCTGGAACTCGCTGGTGGAGGAGACGGCGCCGGTCGTGGATGACCGCCGTCCTGCGTGGGGCGCCTCGGGGGGCAGCCTGAAGCCGGTGCTGCTCAAGGACGTGGTGGCAGAGGCGGAGGACCGGCGGCGGACCGGGATAGAGGAGTTCGACCGGGTGCTCGGCGGGGGCGTGGTTCCGGGGTCGCTCGTGCTGCTGGGCGGAGACCCGGGCATCGGCAAGTCCACGCTGCTGCTCTCTGCGCTGGACCGGCTGTCGCGCAACGGGCCGGCGCTCTACGTGTCCGGCGAAGAGTCGCTCCACCAGACGCGGATGCGCGCGGACCGGCTGGGGGTGAAGTCCCAGAAGCTGCACCTGTACGCGGAGACCAACGCGGAGGCGGTGTTGGCGGCAGCCGAGCAGCTCAAGCCCAACGCGCTGGTGGTGGACTCCATCCAGACGCTCTTCCTGCCGGAGCTGGGCAGCGCGCCGGGGAGCATCAGCCAGGTGCGGGAGGTGGCCGGGCGGCTGATGGCCTACGCCAAGCGCACCGGAGTGCCCACCTTCCTCGTGGGGCACGTCACCAAGGACGGGAGCATCGCGGGGCCGC
>VGRA01000807.1 GCA_016875515.1 Deltaproteobacteria bacterium
CCCCAAGAGTGCCCGCTCGGTGCTGGCCAACCCCATGGTGGAGGCAGCGGTGCTGGAGACGGCGCGCGGCGGCATCCTCCGCGAGGGGCTGGGCTTCGACCAGTGCGACGTGGCGGTGGTGACCAACATCGGCGAGGGGGATCACCTCGGGATGAACGGGATCGACACCGCGGGGCAACTCTCCGCGGTCAAGCGGGTGGTCGTGGAGAACGTGGGGGCAGCGGGCACCGCGGTGCTCAACGCCGCTGACCCGCTCACCGTGGCCATGGTGCCGCACTGTCCCGGCAGCGTGACGCTGTTCGGCCTGTCGCGGACCGTCCCGGCGCTGGCGCTCCACCGCGAGCGCGGCGGGCGGGTGGTGTTCCTGGATGGCAACGACATCATCACCGCGGACGCGCACGGCGAGCAGCGGTTCATGAGCGTGCTGGAGATCCCGGTCACCCGCGGTGGGAAGATCACCTTCCAGGTGGAGAACTGCCTGGCCGCGGTGGCCGCCGCGCTGGGGGCGGGCATCCCCTTCGAGGCCATGCGCAAGGCACTCGTGGACTTCGAGAGCGACTTCCGGCGCGCCCCGGGTCGCTTCAACGTGCTCGAGCACCAGGGGGCCACCCTGGTAGTGGACTACGGTCACAACCCGGACGCGCTCAACGCGCTGGTCTCGGCCATTGACCGGCTACCGCACGCGCGCCGCGTGATCGTCCTGACCGCCGCCGGCGACCGCAGGGACATGGACCTGGTGCGGCTGGGCCAGATCGTGGGCAACCACTTCGACGAGGTGGTCCTGTTCGAGGACGCCTGCAACCGCGGCCGAGCCGACGGCGAGGTCACCCGCCTGCTGCGGGAGGGCATGTCCGCCGGCACCCGCGTTCAGAAGGTGGACGAGTTCCGCGGGGAGTTGGTGGCGCTGGAGGCAACCCTCGGGCGGCTCCTGCCCGGGGACATGGGGCTCTTGATGGTGGACGAGGTGGAGCGCTCGCTCACCTGGCTGGAGAACCGGATCAGCCAGCCGTCAGCCTGAACCACGGGCGGGCCACAAGCTCGCGCCACGGCCACGGCACCATCACCGCCACGAGCAACAGCGCCACGCCGAGCGCCACGGCCCACCGCTTCCGGGCCTGGTGCTCGTCCGTTGCCTTCCGGGCCAGCACCGAGCCCACGTGGAGCGCCACCACCACGAGCACCATGCTGAACGGGTGCTCAACCGAGAAGAAGCGCAGGGCCTTGTCCTTCATCATCGTGCCCATGGGCATCCCCCCGCCCGGGCGGAACGGGCTCACGGCCCAGAGGAGCACCCCCAGCGTGAGCATCAGGTCCGCGGCAATCACCAACGCCAGCCGGGAGACACGGTCCAGCGGCGAGGCCGGCCCGCGCGCCAGGAGACGGACCACGGCAAAGGCGGCCGCGGCGAGGAGGAGCCAACGGCCCCACGAGTGGATGACGAGCAGGGGTGCGTACATGGCAGGGCGAATTAATGCCCTGCCCGGCACAGCGCAAACCAGGCGGGCATCTCCTTGCCGTGCCGGGTGGCGCGCCCAATGGTGACGTGCCGGCTCACCCCGCGCATGAAGTCCTGCATCTGGAAGTAGACGAAGCGCCCCACCCGCGCGGAGTTGGGAAGGATCTCCGGCCAGGCCTCCGCCTTGCCGGGTGCCTCGGCCCGGTAGTCAATCTCCACCTCCCCGTCCCCGTGGCCCCGGGCCACGAAGTAGCCGGGGGTGATGACCGACTCGAGCCACTTCGGCTCCTGCGCGTTGAAGCCCCAGAGCGCCGTCCGG
>VGRA01000808.1 GCA_016875515.1 Deltaproteobacteria bacterium
CGGGCCACCAGCGGCTCGGGGGCCGCCGCGGGGGCGTCCTGCACGTCCTCGTCCACCAGGTCCCGGATGGACAGGAGCGACGAGGGCAGCACGGGCCGCGTGGCGGTGGCCTGCACCGCGGGGGCGGACACCGTCATGGCGGACGGAGGCGCGCCGAGCGGGCGGGGAGTGGGGCGCGGCAGAGTGCCGCGCGCCTGCCGGTCCGGCACCAGCTTCCGCGGCATGCGCCCGGACAGGTAGTAGGAGAGCGCCATGTTGCGCAGGGCGCCCAGCTCCACGCCCACCGCAGAGAGCAGGTCCTGCGCCCCGCACCGCACGCGGGTGATGGCGATGAGGACGTGGAGGCACTCGGTCTCCGCGCTGTTGCAGCTGCGGGCAATGTCGCGCGCCCGCTCGCACAGCTCGCGCAAGAGCCCCTCCTGCTCGCGCGGCGCCTCGGTGAGGGCGTCCAGCAGCTTGTCCTCGTCGATGCCGCGGTCGCGCAGCTGCAACTGGCCGGAGTTCTCCACCGCGAACATCCCCAGCAGCAGGTGGACGGTGGTGAACCTGTGCGCGGCCGACCGGGCGATGTCCTCCGCCTCGGCGAGCACCTGGGAGAATTCCGTACTGTCGACCATGGTTGCTCCGGCAGCGGGGCGGGGTATGCCGGTCCTAGCCCGCTGCCCGCGGAGCGTCCAAAATTTCGCTACAGTGCGCTACACGCATGGAGGTGTCGCCCAAAATCAGCTGCACCAGCTGGGCGGCGCGCCGGTGGACGGACTCCTGGGTGTAGGGAATTCCATACTTTGCACAGAGGGCCTGCACCTGGGGCTGGGCCTTCCGGAGCTTGAGCGGGGGGAGCCTCGGCCAGAGGTGGTGTTCCACCTGGTAGTTGAGGAACGCCTGGAGGAAGTCCAGGACGTCCGTGCCGCAGTGGTAGTTGGTGCTGCCCACCACCTGCCGCAGGTAGTACTCGCCCTTGTCCTTCGCCTTGTCCTCGAAGCGGTAGAGGTCATCCCCCGAGTGGTTGGGGACGATGATGAAGAAGGCCCACGCGTTGGCGAGCAGCTCTGCGGCGAGCAAGGTGACGCAGGCGTTGGCCGCCGCCTCTGGGCCAAAGGGCAGCAGCAGCGCAGGCAGGGCCAGGAAGCGGAAGGCCACGTAAGGCAGTGCGCACCGCCACCAGAAGGTGAGCCCCTCCCTCCAGACCGGGAGCAGCGTCCAGCCGTAGGCCTCGCGCGGCTCGGGGGGCAGCGCCTCCCCTGCCCGCTTGCGCCGCTCGCGCTGCAGCAGGTGCCAGGTGTTGGGGCCGTAGTAGGTGAGCTTCCACGTGCAGGCGAAGAAGGCGATGACGAGCCACTTCACCGGCCGCGGCCAGTTCGCCTCGCGCAAGAGGCGGACGTTCAGCTCCGTCACGTCCGGGTCGCCGGGGTCGCCGGTGCGGGAGTGGTGGAGGAAGTCGTGCTCGTGGTGCCAGGCCTCCGGGTGGATCCAGTCCATCCAGTCCACCCAGCGCCGCCACCCGCGCGCAAAGCCCCGTGAAGTCTCCCCCTGCTTCACCCCCGGCACCGCGTCCAGCCCACCGTGCGAGACGTGGTGCGCCCAGCAGCCCCAGCGCGTGACGTTGCCCACGGCCAGCAGGAGCGCCGAGAGCGGGTTGGGCAGGAGCGCCCCGGTGGCGAGCCCCAGCGCGGAGAGCCCCAGGCTCCAGCGCTTCATCTTCCGCAGGTGCTGCCGGTCCGCCTCCCCAATTCCGGCGCGCAGCCGGGCGTGGAGCGCGTCCAACTCCCGG
>VGRA01000809.1 GCA_016875515.1 Deltaproteobacteria bacterium
TCCTTCACGCGGGCAACCGCCACGTCCGACAGGTCCCGCTCCACCCAGCGGCCGTCCTCCTTCACCGCCCACTGGAAGGGGTTGGCCTTGTTGGAGGTGCCGAGGATGGTGCCGCCGCGCGGGAGGATGCCGCGGATGTCCTCGCGCGTCAGCGGGGAGGCCAGGTCGGGCTCCATCAGCCCGCGGTAACCGTCCGCGATCCCGACGAACGTGTGGCCGAACTCCAGCGTCCCGCGCTTCACCACCGCGCGGATGAGCGCGTTGAGGCCGGGGCAGTCCCCGCCGCCGGTCAAGATGCCCAGCTTCATTCCCATGGGGCCGACGCTCCTGTCAGGTGGACGTCCGCTGGCATGACACGAACGCCCCGCCCGGGGGGATGCTAGGAGGCAGCCGCGCCAGCCGCAACGCCCAAAACCGCGACAGAAATGGCAGCGGGCGGCTCCCCGCGTGGGAAGCCGCCCGCCGGTGCCGTTCAGCGCTGCCCGCCGGTGCCGCTAGACGCGGACCTCGGGGGGGGCGGCCGCCTCGGCCGGGACCGGGATGGCGTTCTTGAAGGGACCGGTCTCCATGGCGGCGTGGAGCACCTCGTCCATGCGGGTGGCGAAGATGAACTCCAGCTCGTTGCGGGCCTGCTCCGGGACGTCCTGGAGATCCTTCCGGCAGCGCTCCGGGAGGATGACCCGCTTGATGCCGGCGCGGTGGGCCGCGAGCACCTTCTCCTTGATGCCGCCCACCGGGAGCACCAGCCCGCGCAGCGTGGCCTCGCCGGTCATGGCGGTGTCGCTGCGGACGCGGATGCCGGTCAGCAGGGAGGTGAGCGCCGTGAGGATGGTCACGCCCGCGGACGGGCCGTCCTTGGGAATGGAGCCGGCCGGGAAGTGCAGGTGGATGTCCGTCTTCTCCAGGAACGTGGGGGAGATGCCCAGCCGCTCCGCATTGCTGCGCAGGTAGCTGAGGGCCGCCTGGGCGGACTCCTTCATGACGTCACCCAGTTGGCCGGTGAGCGTCAGGCCGCCCTTGCCGGTCATCCGCGTGGCTTCAATGAACAGCAGGTCGCCGCCCACCGCGGTCCAGGCCAGCCCCGTAGCCACGCCAGGGACCTCGGTGCGCTCGGCCACCTCGGAGTAGAAGCGCTCGGGCCCGAGGATTTCCACCACGCGCTCCGGGGTGACCTGCTGCTTCTCGGTCTTGCCGGAGGCGAACTCCACCGCCACCGCGCGGCACACGTCCGCGATGCGGCGCTCGAGGCTGCGCACGCCGGCCTCGCGGGTGTAGGCGGTGAGGAGCGTCATCAGCGCCTTGTCGCTGATGTCAATGTGGTCCGCGGCCAGCCCGTGCTCCTTCAGCTGCTTGGTGACCAGGTGCACGCGCGCGATGGAGAGCTTCTCCTCGAACGTGTAGCCGGACAGCTCGATGATCTCCATGCGGTCCCGGAGCGGCCCGGGGATGGGATCCAGCTGGTTGGCGGTGGCCACGAACATGACCTTGGAGAGATCAAAGGCCACGTCCAGGTAGTGGTCCGCGAAGGTGCTGTTCTGCTCCGGGTCCAGCACCTCCAGCAGCGCGGCAGACGGGTCCCCGCGGAAGTCCGAACCCAGCTTGTCAATTTCGTCCAACATCATGACCGGGTTCTTCATGCCGGCCTTCTTCATGGACTGGATGAACCGGCCGGGCAGGGCGCCCACGTAGGTGCGGCGGTGGCCGCGGATCTCCGCCTCGTCCCGCACGCCGCCCAGCGACAGGCGGACGAACTTGCGCCCCACCGCCCTC
>VGRA01000810.1 GCA_016875515.1 Deltaproteobacteria bacterium
GCCCCGGTTGACGTTTCCCACCGTGAAGTCCACCCCGGCCTCGGTGGCGTGGTCTCCGTCCGTCACCGTGAAGAGGACGGTCCAGCGGCCCGCCTGCTCGTAGCTGGGAACCCAGCTGAAGGTGCGCGTCCCGGGAGCGAACGTGGCTCCCTCGGGGAGATCCTTCGCCCCGAAGGTGAGCGGCTGCCCCTCCGGGTCCATGCCGGAGACGCTGAAGGTGACGAGCTCGGACTCCGTCAGCGTCTTCGGGCCGGGGACGTAGAGCTCCGGCGGGCGGTTCCCCAGGGTGACGGTGATGGCCAGGGACGCGGTTGCGGACAGCGCCTCGTCCGCCGCCTTGATCGTCACCGTGTACGTCCCCGCCTGGCCGAAGTCTGGGCGCCAGCGGAAGCTGCGCGTGGCGGGGTCGAACGAGGCGCCCACCGGGAGCAGCTGCGCAGACCAGGTGAGCGTGTCGCCGTCCCCGTCAGACCCGGACACCGCCACCTCGAGCAGGGCTCCCTCCCGCACGGTGGCGGGTGGCAGCGCCTCCACCGAGGGCGGCAGGTTGGTGTCCGCCACCACCAGCGTCACCGCGCGCGGGATGGACGCCTGCCCGTCGGACGCGGCGAGCGTGATCGGCCAGGTCCCGGCCTGGGTGTAGCCGGGCGTCCAGGTGAGCAGCCCGCTCTGGCCGTCGTAGGCCGCGCCCGGCGGCAGCCCGGTGGCCGAGTAGCTGAGCGTGTCCCCGTCCGGATCGGTGGCGGCGAGCGGCACGGACGCCGCAGTGCCCTCGCGCAGCAGGGGCGGGGGGGCCTGCGGCCAGGCGGGCGGCTGGTTCACCTGAAGCACCGTCACCGAGAATGATGCCTGCGTCGTGAGGCTGCCGTCGGATGCACTGCAGGCGAAGGTGTAGGTGCCGGCCTGGGTGAAGCCCGGCGTCCAGCGAACGCGCGCGGCGAAGGTCTCCAGCACCGCGCCCGCGGGGAGGCCCGTGCACGCGAGGACCACGGAGGTGCCGTCCGGGTCCGTGGCGTTCAGCGCGAGCTGCCACTCCGTCCCCTCGTCCACCTGCGCGGGGCCGCTCCCGGACAGGGACGGGGGGCGGTTGGTGGGGGTGACGGCCACGCTGAAGGAGGTGGTGGCGGTGGCGGCGCCATCCGTCACGGTGAGGGTCATGGGCCAGGTGCCCGCCTGGGTGTATCCCGGCGTCCAGGTGAAGGCGCCCGTGGCCGCGTCCAGCGCCGCCCCCTGGGGCAGCGGCACGGCAGCCCAGCTGAGCGCGTCCCCGTCCGGATCGCTCCCGGTGAAGGACACGGCCAGCAGAGCTCCCTCGGCCACGGTCCTCGGCGCAGGTGTGTTCACCGTGGGGGGACGGTTGGTGTTGGCCACCACGATGTCCACGCTGTCCGTCACCGTGGCCTCTCCGTCTGTCAGGCTGAAGGTCACCGTCTTCGTCCCGGCCTGGTCATAGCCGGGCGTCCAGGAGAAGGTGCGGGACTGGGTGTTGAAGGTGGCGCCCGGCGGCACCGCGGCCGCGGAAAAAATCAGCGTGTCCTGCTGGTCCGGGTCCGAGCCGAGCAGGGTGAAGGTGAGCGTACCTGCCTCCGCCACGCTCTTGTCCGGCGTGGGCGTCAGCACGGGCGGGCGGTTGGTGTTGGCAATGGTCAGGCGGACCGTCTCGGCGTCCTGCGCCGTGCCGTCCGAGACGGTGAAGGTGACGTCGTAGGTGCCCGCCTGGGTGAAGTCGGGCGTCCAGGTGAACTCGCCGGTCCCGGCCACGAGCACGG
>VGRA01000811.1 GCA_016875515.1 Deltaproteobacteria bacterium
CCTGCGCGGGCGCGGGCGCGGGCGCGGGCGCCGTGCGGGGGCGGACCGTCAAGCCGGGCGCGCCGGGACGGACCACCACTTGCACCTCCGGCAACGGCCGCTTCTTGTCACTCACCTGGTCACTCCTTGCACGCCTCGTCCCCAGTGACTGCCCAGGATGGATAGCGCCCGCCCCGGGACTGCACAAGCCGCCCTGCACTGTGGAATATTCGTAGACGGGTCGTGCTCCCCATGAACACACGAACACTCGCTCCTGCCCTGGCCGCCGCTGTCTGGTTGGCGATTCCTGCCTCAGCGGAAACCCATGCCGTCTCCACCGGCCGGGCGCGTCCCGGCGGCAGCTCCAGCGCCCGCTCCTCGTCCGGCAGCAGCCACGCGGTGTCCTACGGAGGGGCGCAGTCCGGCACCAGCCCCGGCTCCGCCGTCCGCTTCCGGAGTTGGCGGCCGTACCGCTACAGCCGCTCCTACCGCCCGCTGTGGTGGGCCCCGGCGCCGGTGGTGGTGGTGGGCGCGCCCTCGGGCACGGTGGTCCAGGAGGGCCCTGCCGAGCCGGACCACTCGGACACGCGCCTGGGGATCTCCGCGCAAGTGCTGGGGATGGCGGGGCGCTTCGGGTTCGGTGCGGACCTGGTGTTGGAGGGGCGCCAGCTGGGGCTGTTCCTGGAACTCGCTGCGCTTCCGCTGTCGGCCAGCGAGATGGGCGTCCTGGCGGACGCCTCCCTGGGCTTCACGCAGGTGTCTGGCGAGGTGGGGCGGCTGCGGGTGGAGGTGGGGGCGCTGACGGCGGTGGTGCCGGGGATGGCGGCCGCTGCGCCCGGGGCGGGCGTCTCCGGCGCGCTGGCGGTGCTGGGGCTGGTGCTGCTCACCGGGCGGGTGCGCGGGGCGCTGTGGCCCTACGTCCGCGCGGAGGCCCAGGCGGCGGCCGTACTCGCGCTGGGGCCCGTGGGGCTGCAGGCCGGCTTCCGGGCGGTCTACCTGTCAGATCTCTACAGGCTGGCGAGCGGCGGGGCGCAGCTGTTCGCCGGCCCCTTCGTGGGCGTGGAGCTGGTGCTGTAGCGCGGCGGGCGCGGGGAGGCGCCCTCAGCGCGTCTCCAGCCGGCCGCGGTAGACGGGTTCGCCCGCGGCCAGGTAGCGCCGCTCGCGCGAGGAGGAGACTTCCTCCGGGTCCGCCGGGTGGAACACCCCGGCGCCGAGCGGGTTCACCCAGCCGGCCGCCTCGGCGGTCTCCAGCATCAGCTCGCCCAGTTCCTGCACGTCCGTGCGCAGGTCCAGCTTCCCGCCGGGGGCGGACAGCTGCAGCAGCAGCCGGGCGAACTCCGGCGTCAGCACCGCCCGCTTCTGGTGGGCGCGCTTCCACCAGGGATCCGGGAACTGCAGGTGGATGCCGGTGAGGGCCCCAGGCTTGAACAGCCGGGGCACGTGCAGCCGCGCGTCCCCCTCGATGACGCGGAGGTTGCGCAGCCCCCGCTTGTCCGCCTGCGCCTGGACGTGGCGCGCCCACTTCTTGCGCCACTCGAAGGCCACGTACCGGGCGGCGGGGTGGCGCTCGCAGTAGCCGAGCGCGAAGTGGCCGTAGCCGCTGCCAATCTCCAGCTCCAGCGGGCCCGCGGCACCGAAGACCCCGTCCCAGTCCGGGGGCGTGGGTCCGAGGAGCTCCAGTCCGACGGGGGTGGGAAGCAGGCGGGGGCCGCGGCTCATGGGGGCCCACCGCTACACGGTGCGGACGAATCACGCAAGGCTGGGGTATGGGAGCGGGCATGACGGTCTT